>JAHHUD010000017.1 GCA_020024185.1 Oscillospiraceae bacterium
TGTTGCTTAAATGCTCAGAGTACTTTTATTTTATCAATTCTATTCTAATTTTATAAAAATTTCTTCTTATATTATATTTTTCACTAAATGGTTAGGCGATTTATTTTTTATAGATAATCCAAAATATTCACATTAAAAAGCATCCAACTCTTAAAATAAATATATAGTAATCATGTAGTTTTATCTTTGCAACAAAATCCAAAAATAAGCATATTATAAAATAAAATTATAAAAGGAGCAAGCTTATAAATGGCAACTGGATTTTTGCAAATCAGAATAACAACACAAATGATTTTGCCACTTAAGAATGTAGAAATTTTAATAATAGATAGTAGCAGTACACTATTTCTAGAAGAAAAAACAGTGTATACAAATGAAAATGGATTAACCCCACTAATATCCCTACCTACAGTCTCAAAAGAGCTATCACTTGATGAACGTAATATAGAACTTCCTTGTAAAACTTATAACATAATAGTTAATGCAGATAACTATATACAAGCAGAGGCTATTGGTGTACAAATATTTGAAGGTCAGTTAACTATGCAAGAAATAGATTTGCTTGCAAGACCTCTTGATTATGGAAGTGATTTTGAACTTTCATCTGTTCACGAAGAACCACCAAAATTATATCGTCCGGAAGAATATGAGAAGATTGGAACAACTTTTGTATTAAGAACTGTTGTTATACCAGAAAATATAACTGTACATCTTGGGCCTCCAACATCTTCAGCACAAAATGTACAGGTTCCTTTTAGAACATATCTCAAAAGTGTTGCAGCAAGTGAAATATATCCTACGTGGCCAGAAGAAGCTTTAAAAGCTAATATTTATGCACAAGTATCATTTGCTTTAAACAGAATATATACAGAATGGTATCCGTCAAGAGGATTTAATTTTAATATAACAAGCTCACCAAGTTATGACCAAAAATATGTACATAATGGCAGTACATTTAGTAGGACAGATAAAATAGTTGATGAGCTTTTTAATGAATATATTGTAAAAGCAGGTCGCAAAGACCCATTTTTTGCAGAATACTGTGATGGTAAATCTGTAACTTGCAAAGGTATGAGTCAATGGGGAAGTAAGTATGATGCAGATAGAGGTATGAGTGCTATAAGTATATTAAGAAAATACTATGGAAATAATATAAATATAACACAAACAAATAATATAGCTGCCATTCCGGTATCATTTGGAGGAAAGACTCTGAAAGAAGGCTCGGCAGGAGATGATGTAAGGACTATACAGGCACAATTGAACAGAATAGCTGATGACTATCCTTCAATTGGTAAAGTGCGTGCAAACGGCATTTTTGGAGCTGATACAACCGCTGCTGTTAAGAGATTTCAAACTATATTTAAACTTACAGCAGACGGAATGGTTGGAAAGTCAACTTGGTACAAAATTTCTTATATATATGTATCTGTTAAAAAACTGGCTCAACTTACAAGTGAAGGTGAAGCTATTGATGATGGCACATATCCAGGCTCTCCAGTAAAAATAGGAGACAGAGGAGTACAAGTACAAATTGTACAATTTTATTTAAATCAAACGGCAGTATATGTGAATACAATAATACCGGTAACAATAGACGGACAATTTGGACCAACCACAGAAAAATCTGTTAAACTATTTCAAAGATATTTTAATCTAGCTGAAGATGGTATTGTTGGTGAAAAAACTTGGAATAAAATGTATGATATATATAAAGGTATAAAAGACGGAGTTACAGTCCCACCACAAACACCTCCAACACAAGATGTGTATCCAGGTACACCACTTAGAGTTGGTTCAACCGGCACAAATGTATCAAAGATACAAAACTGGTTAAATGGAGTGGGCAGAACATATTCATCAATTCCGTTTTTAAATGTAGATGGAAAATTTGGTGCTTTAACGCGCGATGCAGTAATTGCATTTCAAAAGCAATTTAATCTTACACAAGATGGTATAGTTGGAGAAAAAACGTGGAATACACTATACCAACAATGGCAAAACCTTGCAGCACAAGGCAAGGTATAAAAATAAAAAAGCAATCAGCATAAGCTGGTTGCTTTTTGTTTTTTTATAAAAAATGAGTAAACCGTAAGCCGGGTTCTGTATTAAACGACAATCTATCTCGACTATAAGTTGCCTTATAGCTCTAGCCACCTCCTGAAAGCTGCAGGGCGCATATGCTTTACTATCGGGTGTTGCTTTGGGTAGGGTTTACACAGCCATATAGTCTCCTATATGCTGGTGAGCTCTTGCCTCACCTTTTCATCCTTACCTGAAAACAGGCGGTAATTTTCTGTTGCACTTTCCCTAAGGTCGCCCTCGGCTGACGTTATCAGCTACCCTTGCCCTGTAAAGCCCGGACTTTCCTCATGCAGAAAACTGCACGCTGCCGTCTGGGTTACTCATATTTTAACATATTAAAAATTATCTGCTAGAGGCATTCCTTTTGCATCTGTTGAAATATTTCCAGAAAAAATTCTAATAGAATCAATAACACCCCATATAAAGCTAAAAAAGCCAAGCCAAAATACAAACATAAGAAGTTGAGCAATTGCTTTTCCAGTATATCCAAGGTAAAAATTATGAATACCAAGAGTACCTAAAACTATACCTAAAATACCAGCAATAAATTTGTTTTTTTGACCGGAATATGTTGTATTTGATGTGTTATAATTGTTATTAGTGTAAGAAACTTTATAGCCGCAGTTATGACAAAAAGATACTCCCGTATCTAATTTTGTGCCACAATTTGGACAAAAATTCATATCAACACCCCTATTCTGTTTAAATAGTTTATCATAAATAATAAAATTATTCAATCACTAAAATTATAAACTTATAAAAATACTTTAATAATATTCATTATTGTTATATAATAAAGTGATAAAATTTAACTCGTAAATTGAGGTAGTATAATGATAAATAATAATTATGTTAAAACCGTGTATAAAAATATACAAGCAAAATATCCATACGAAAAAGAATTTCTTCAAGCTGTTTTGGAAGTATTGGAAACTCTTGAACCTGTCGTTGAAAATGATGCACAAATTGAAAAACTTGGTATACTTGAAAGAATAGTTGAACCGGAAAGAATGATAACATTTAGAGTATCATGGGTAGATGATAATGGAAAAGTTCAGGTTAATACAGGATATCGTTGTCAATTTAACAGTGCAATTGGTCCATATAAAGGGGGATTGCGTTTTCATCCAACAGTAAACGCAAGCGTTATTAAATTTCTTGGATTTGAACAGACCTTTAAAAATTCTCTTACGGGACTTTCGATGGGAGGAGGCAAAGGTGGAAGCGACTTTGACCCTAAAGGAAAAAGTGACATGGAGATAATGAGATTTTGTCAAAGTTTTATGACAGAACTTTACCGTCATATTGGACAATTTACAGATGTGCCAGCCGGAGATATAGGTGTAGGAAAAAGAGAAGTTGGATATTTGTATGGACAATATAAACGCATCTCCAATGAGTTTACCGGTGTATTAACTGGAAAAGCTTTGGAATTTGGTGGCTCTCTTGGAAGAACAGAGGCAACTGGATACGGTCTTTGTTATTTTACACAAAAAATGCTTGAAACATTAAAGGGTACAAATTTCAATGATAAAAAAGTTATTGTTTCTGGCAGTGGTAATGTTGCTATATATGCGGCACAAAAAGCAAAAGAACTTGGGGCAAAAATTATTGCCATGAGTGACTCTTGTGGATATATTTATGATAAAAACGGAATTGATTTACAGCTTATAAAAAATATTAAAGAAGTTAAAAGAGAAAGAATAAAAGAGTATCTAAAAAAATATCCTAATGCAATATATGTGGATAACTGTCGTGATATTTGGAGTATTCCTTGTGATATTGCATTGCCTTGTGCAACACAAAATGAACTTGATGAAAATAGCGCTAAATTGCTTGTGAAAAATGGTTGTATTGCAGTTGCAGAAGGTGCAAATATGCCAAGTACACCAAAAGCAATACAAATATTTATTGACAATGATATTGCTTATGCACCAGGTAAAGCAAGTAATGCTGGTGGTGTTGCTGTAAGTGGGCTAGAGATGAGCCAGAATAGTTTGCGTTTATCTTGGAGTTTTGACCAGGTGGACCAAAAGCTTAAAGAAATTATGGAAAACCTATTTGATAGAGTGTATAAAACAAGCCAAAAATACTCAGATGGAAAAAATCTTGTTATTGGTGCAAACATAGCAGGTTTTGAAAAAGTATGTGAAGCTATGAAGATACAAGGGATAGCATATTAGAATTATGATTTTAAATTTTGTTGTAAAAGAAACAAATCAAGGTGACACTTTAAACTCTTTTCTAAGAAAGGAAGGTATTAGCCTTGCACTTATAAAAAAACTTAAATTTTTGCCAGATGGAATACTTGTAAATGGAATAAAGCAAAATACAAATTATATAGTTAAAAATGGTGATGAAATTATAGTTAATGTTTGGGACCGTAAGGAAGAAACAGAAAAAAGCACTGTAATTGCACAAGATATACCAATGGATATAGTTTACATTGACCCTTGTTGCATGGTTGTTGATAAACCATATTATATGCCTGTTCATCCATCTTTTAATCATCCAACTGATACTTTGGCAAATGCGTTTTGTGGATATTGGAAAAAGCAAGGGGAAAATCATATATTTAGAGCAATAAATAGACTTGATAAAAATACATCAGGACTGGTTGTTATTGCTCTTGATTCTCACAGTGCGGAACAATTAAAAGGAAATATAAGTAAAATATATACAGCAATAGTAGAAGGCAAAGTGAAAGCCCAGCATGCAATTATAGAATTGCCAATAGCGAGAGAAAAAGAGTCTATAATAACTAGGTGTGTTAGAGAAGATGGACAGTACGCAAAAACAGAATATGATGTAGTTAAGCAAAATGAAAAATATTCATTGCTTGATATAAAACTTCATACAGGGCGCACTCATCAAATAAGAGTTCACTTTTCTCATATTGGACATGCTCTTGCCGGAGATGATTTATATGGAGGCAAAACAGCGGATATACAAAGACATGCTCTCCATTGTAGGCAGGTGTCATTTATATCGCCTTATAATAATAAGAAAATTACCATAAATTCCAAATTACCTAAAGATATGGAAATTATTGTATCTAAAATATAGATAAAATTTGAACAATAAATGCATATTTATTTAAAAAATTCCGTTTTTCTTGAAAAAATAGCTGTGATTGTGTATAATCGTTTAGTGTACTTACAATAGAAGTTTCATGCAATTTACGGAAAAGGAGTTGAGCAAATGCCATTAAAACGCAAAGATAAAAGCGAAGAGGCAAATAAAAATAAATCAACACTAATTTCCCTTTTTAAAAAATATAATAAAGGCGAAATAACCAAAAATGGTATAAGAAAATTTTTTGTTACCATTTTTTATAGATTAGGATACTCATCAGAACTTACAGTATTATTGTTGTTAAAGAAAATAAGAAAAGTAAGTTATATATGTTATAGATATTTCAAAAAAATTTATAAAGAAATCAAAATATTTGTAAATAAATTTTTTGATGGAATTTTGGATGATATAGGTTTTCCACTTTCACGACTAAAAGCTTCTATTTTTAACATAGGAAAAATCATAAAAAATTCCAAAGAAGATGATAGCATTCATGCAAAACAAGAGGTTAAAGCTTATGTTTCTCAAGGTATAAAAAAACATAAATCTTTTGTACCGATTCTTATGAGTTATATCTTACCGGTTGTCTGTTTTGTTTTGATGGTTTCAATAATATCTATAGGGTTAAATCAAAAGTATGCCATACAAATAAGTCTAGATGGACAAAGTATGGGATGTGTAGATAATTATAATGTTTTTACAAACGCTGATAACATAATAAAAAACAAGTTAGTAACACTTAATGATGAGCAAAAATGGAATATTGAACCAAAAGTAAAATTGGTTTCAACAAAAAGAGATGAAATTGTTGATGAAAGGCAACTATCTGACCAAATACTAAGAGCATCAGATGAAAATATTGTTTCAGCAACGGGTCTTTATGTTGACGGAGTTTTCCATGGAGCTGTAAAAAATCCTGAAAAAATAAAACAGGCAATGCAAAGTGTTATGGACCCTTATATAAACGACAACAAAAACAAAGTTATTACATTTGTTCAGGATATTTCTCTTACAGATGGTATATTCTTTACTGAAACTATTGTTGATGAAAATGAACTTTCAAAAAAAATAACCGGTCTTGTCGCAGGAGAAGTATGGTATAGCGTTGTAGAAGGTGATTCACCATCTCTTATTGCTCAGAAAAATGGATTAAGACTTTCAGAACTTTATAACTTAAACCCAGAACTTGAAGGTGGCGGTTTGTGGATTGGGGATCGCATTTTGGTAAGCCAAGCTGTTCCTTTCTTACAGGTTAAAGAAGTTATGAATGAAGTAAGAGAAGTTGAAACTAAATATGAAACAGAACAGAGAGGTAACAACAGTATGACTGTTGGTACTGCAAAGACTGTTCAAAAAGGTGAAAATGGACTTAACAGGCTTAATGTTGAAGTAACTTACATAGATGGTATAATGCAAGGTGAAAATATTATAAGCACAGAAGTTGTAAAAGAACCAGTTACAGAAATAGTAGAAGTTGGTCGCTATATACCAAGTGTTGGTGTTATGGAAAATGCAGGCAGTGGTAAATTTGGCTGGCCTACAGGTGGCGGTGTTAGAGTTTCTCGTGGATTTGCAGGACAATATCCTGCACATAATGGTGTTGATATAGCAGGCCCTTATGGAACAGCTATTGTTGCTTCTGACTCTGGTACAGTAGTTGCTGCAAAATATACAAACAGAGGTTATGGAGTTTACCTTATAATTGACCACGGTAATGGATATCAGACACTGTACGGCCACTGTTCATCTCTTCTTGTTTCACGAGGAGAAAGTGTTAAAAAAGGACAAGTTATTGCAAGAATGGGTTCAACTGGTAATAGTACCGGCAATCACTTGCATTTTGAAATCAAGAGAGGAAATACTCGTTACGACCCTAATAAATTCTGGTAATTTGCTATTGAAATTTTTGAAATAAATGGTATACTAAAAAGGTTAGAACTTATTTAGAATTTATTTATAAATTATTCACATACTAATTACAATGATATAAATTTAATCTCGAAGGAGAATTAATTTTGGAAAAATATGTTATATCGGGCGGCAAGCCTTTAAGTGGTGAAGTAACGATAAGCGGTTTTAAAAATGCAGCAGTTGCAATTTTACCAGCCACAGTTTTGGCAAACGATGTTTGTATACTTGAAAATGTACCGAATATAAGTGATATACGTGCAGAAATAAATATATTAAAAGAACTTGGCGCAAAAGTAAAGTGGGTTTCAAATTCTGTTTTGGAAATTGATACGTCCTGCATAAATTCGACAGAGGTCCCATTAGAACTCGGACAAAAAATGAGAGCATCCTATTACTTTCTTGGTAGTATGCTCTCCAGATTTGGAAAAGGCAGTGTACCAATGCCAGGTGGTTGTAACCTTGGTGCTCGTCCTATTGACCAACATTTAAAGGCTTTCACAGCTTTTGGGGCACAAAATAGCCTTGATTACGCAATGGTTAATGTTGAAAGCGACAATCTTACAGGTGCCCATGTTTTCTTTGATACAATTTCAGTTGGTGCAACTATAAATGCAATGCTTGCTGCTGTTATGGCAGAAGGTACAACAATTCTTGAAAATGTTGCAAAAGAACCACACATTGTTGATGTTGCGAATTTTCTAAATATAATGGGTGCAAATGTAAGAGGTGCAGGAACTGATGTTATAAAAATTCACGGTGTAAAAAAAATGCACGGTGGAACATACTCTATAATTCCGGACCAAATTGAAGCAGGCACATTTATGGTTGCTGCTGCTGCATCTCGTGGAAATGTTCTTATTAAAAATGTAATTCCAAAGCATCTTGAACCTATCACATCAAAATTGCGTTTAATAGGTGCAGAAGTTGAAGAATATGACGATTCTGTAAGAGTAAAAGGCATTGAGGGAAAATATGCAACAACCAATATAAAAACAATGCCACATCCGGGATTTCCAACTGACTTACAGCCAGTTATGGGTGTACTATTGTGCTTTGCAAAAGGTACATCAATTATTACAGAAGGAATTTGGGATAATCGTTTTAAATATTGCGACGAACTTAATAAAATGGGTGCTAATATTCAAGTTGAAGGTAGAGTTGCAGTATTTGAAGGTGTTGAAAATCTTAGACCGGCTCCAGTTACAGCAACAGACCTTCGTGCAGGGGCAGCACTTATTGTTGCGGCTTTGTGTACTAAAGGACAAAGCGAAGTTTACGAAATTAAACATGTTGAACGTGGATATGTTGATATAGTTAAAAAAATTAGAGCTTTGGGTGGAGATATTCAAAAAATTGTTATTCCAGAAGAAACACAATTAATACAAGCATATTAATACAAAGGCAAGGGTAAAGCCCTTGCCTTTTTTAAAGGGGATAAAATGGCAAATTATATTTCACTATATTCGGGTTCAAGTGGAAATTGTTCCGTTATAGAAGAAAATGGAAAATTTATGCTTATAGATATAGGTAAATCAGCAAGAATTACTAATAACGCACTAAAAGAATTAGGACTAGATGTAAAGAATCTGCAAGGTATACTTATAAGCCACGAACATTCAGACCATATAAGTGGGTTAAAAGTTTTTCTTAAAAAGCTTAATGTACCGGTATATTCTAATGCTGCAACATTAGATTTTATTGCTGATAATGACCTTGTTCCACCACATATTCAGCTTGAAGATATGACGTTTGCAGGACATAATATAGGTGATTTTTTTGTAAAAGGTTTTGAAACTCCACATGACTCATTATCGTGTATGGGTTTTAATATTCATACTAAAAAAGATACAAGGATGACAATGGCAACAGACTTAGGGTGTGTTACGCAAAATATTCTCAACCAGTTTATTGGTACAGATTTAGCAGTTTTAGAGTCTAATTATGATGAGCGTATGTTAAAAGATAATGAAAATTATCCATATTATTTGAAAACAAGAATTTCATCTAACAGAGGTCATTTAAGTAATATACAATTTAGTTTGTCGGCCATAGAAATTATAAAAAGTGGCGTTAAAAAATTCCATTTATGTCATTTATCAGATAATAATAATACACCATCGACAGCTGTATCTCAATTTTCGTTAACAGCAATGGAAAATAATATTGATATACATAAAGATTTGGAAATATTAAAAGCTAATCGCAGACATGAAATAACACTTCCAACAGAATTTTAAAAGGAGTTTTTATGCAGAATATAACTATAATTGCAATGGGTAAAGTTCAAAAAGGATTTATGCTTGATGGTTGTAATGAGTATATAAAAAGGCTTAAGCCGTTGTGTAATTTAAAGATTATTCAGTTGGAAGATGTTCAGTTAATGGAAAAAAATCTTAATGAAACTCTTATACAAAAAACTTTGGAAAAAGAAGCGGAGGAAATTATTAAAAATATTCCAAAGCAAAGTTATATTATTTCTATGTGTATAGAAGGAAAACAGATGTCAAGTGAAGAACTTGCAAAAACTTTTTCGGAAAAAGCAGTTGAAGGTTTTTCAAATATTACGTTTATTATTGGTTCAAGTCATGGATTATCTGATAAAATAAAGAACATGTCAAACTATAAAATGTCTATGTCTAAAATGACTTTTCCACATCAACTTGCAAGAGTTATGTTATTAGAGCAAATATATAGAGGATTTTCTATAATCAATGGTAGTAAATACCATAAATAGTATGCAAATATAATAAAATATTATAAAAATAAAGCTTCTGAGTAAAATCAGAAGCTTTTTGTTTTATGCCATAGCAATCCTTAAACCTTTAGGATAGTGATTTTTAAGTATTCCATCGCTTGCTTTTGCCCATCCAACAGAATAATCATCAGTGCAAATAAGACACCAACCTTTAAAATCATTTATATCATTTATTGTTTCTCCTTTAAGATAGCTTAGTATATCTTTGGAAGAACTATCCAAAGATAAAACTTGTTTAACATTATTTTTGTTTAAAGCCATTGCCAAAGAGTGACTTGGTTCAAATCGATTTTTCTTGATTTCTCCAAGATGTAAACCACATCTTAATACTTTTATTCCCTTTAAATCAGGAGTATTTTTTGGCGCAGAATAAACATTTTCACCAAATAAAACTATATTATCAAAATGAGTGTTATTTAAAAATTTCTTTTCAAAATCATATAAAGGCTGAAGTAATTTTTTATCATTTACAGTTTTTAATTCTTTTGTTTTTGAATTTTCACTACTTGTCTTTTTCAGTACAGCTATAAAATGACCTTCTCCCTTTATTTTATGTGGAAATAAGTGCATCGTTTTAGATAAATCTGGATTTTTACTTTCTGACCAATCAGGAATACCAGCAGAGAAGAAGTGATGAATCTCTGGCTTAATAAGTATGTATTCAGGATGATTTGATATAAATTTCTCTATAACCATTTCATTTTCTTCAGGAGAAAATGTGCAAGTTGAATACACCATAATTCCGTTTTCGGCAAGCATTTTATCTGCACTTTCAAGTATAAGCCCTTGACGATTTGCACATACATCAACTTGAGATAAAGACCATTCATTTGCCACTTGTGGCTCTTTTCTAAACATGCCTTCTCCAGAACAAGGAGCATCAACTATAATTCTATCAAAAAAAGAAGGAAACACCTTTTCAAGCTTGTTAGGACTTTCGTTTGTTACAATAGCATTTTTTATACCCATACGTTCTATGTTTTGAGAGAGAATTTTTGCTCTATTTGGGACAATCTCATTGCTTAACAATAAACCTTCGCCACATAATTTTGTAGATATTTGAGTGCTTTTTCCGCCAGGAGCAGAGCATAAGTCTAAAACTTTGTGACCTGGCTTAATATCAGCACATTCAACAACGGCCATAGCGCTTGCTTCTTGAATATAAAATACGCCGGCATGATGGTAACTATGTCTGCCGGGGCGTTCATTTGATTCATAATAATACCCGGTTGAACACCAAGGAACAGGGGAAAAATTAAAAATATTTTTATCTATAATATCTTCCTTATTTGCTTTAAGAGTATTTATTCGCAATGAGTAATAATTTTCATTTTCATAACCTTTTAAAAAGTTATCATATTCATCTTTTAAAAGGTTTTTCATTTTATTTTTGAAATCTTCTGGTAATAACATTAAAAAATTCCTTTTTTTAAATATTTATAATATAGTTTTCTTGATTTATAAATTATATCAGTATTGAGTATATTTGAAAAGAGTAATATAAAAATAAAAAAGACTGATAGAATAATCAGTCTTTTAATTAAATTATATAACTTGTTTTGAATACATTTTTGAATACATTTCACCAATATTGAGAAGATGGTCGCCAAGTCTTTCAATATCAGTAAGCATTTCTGAATAAATTACACTTGCTTCAGGTGCACAACTTATAGTTTTCATTCTGTCAATTTGAGATTGACGATATTTATCTGTGACGTAATCAAGCACTTGTTCTGCTTGAGCAACTTCTGCTAAAGCAGTAATACTATTTTGTCGCATATCACCCTCAAATAATTCCATTGCATCAAGGCATATTTTTTTCATTTCCCAAATTTCATTTATAGCAACATCAGAGAATGTTTTGTTATTTTTTTTAAGAAATTTAACATAACCGGCAAGGTTCATTGCGTGGTCACCAATACGCTCAATATTGTTAACAACTCTTAGGTATCCACTTATAATTTCGCTGTCGTGTGCAGGCATTGGTTTAGATATAACAGAAGATATGTATTGACAAATTTGTGCATTAAGAGTATCAAGTTTATCTTCGTTTTCTCTAATAAGCTTATCATCATCCATTTTATTATATATAACTGCATCAAAGCTAAGTTCAACATTTTCTTTTGCGATTGAATACATATATTGAACCTCATCTTTAATATTTATGGTTATAATTGCAATATTACCAATATTATGTGTAGAAAGATGAGAACAACGCTCTGCAAGGCTTGGACGCATTTTATCATTATTTTTATCTGGAAGGATTAATGTTGAAAGTTTTACAAGTTTATTTGCAAATGGGAATAAAATAACTGTTGTTACAACTTTAAATATAAGATGAGCATTTGCAATTTGTGCACTTGGATTATCAGGAAATAGCTGGACAACCCATTTAGTAAATGGTAATACTTGGCAAATAACAATAAAAATCAATGTACCAATAATATTAAATAATAAGTGAATAACAGTTGTTCTTTTTGCATTAACAGATGTGCCAAGAGAAGCGATAAGAGCAGTTACGCAAGTACCAATTGTGAAGCCAAATAAAACATATATACCATTTTCAAGACCTATAACACCACTTACTGCAAGTGCTTGCAAAATACCAACTGATGCAGATGAAGATTGTATAATTGCTGTAAATATTGCACCTGCAATAATACCTATAAATGGATTAGAGAATTCTGTTATAACTCTTACGAAAAGTTCGGAATCACGCAAACTAGACATAGAACCACTCATCATATCCATGCCTATAAATAAGATACCAAGACCTGCTATAATTTCTCCCCAATTTTTAAGATTTTCACTTTTGAAAAATACAATTAAAGAAACTCCTGTAAATGCAAAAATTGGAGCAATTTCTTTTACATCAAGTGCTATAAGCAAGCCGGTTATAGTTGTGCCGATATTTGCACCCATAATAACCCCAACAGCTTGAGAAAGTTGCATAAGACCAGAGTTAACAAAACCAACAAGCATAACTGTTGTTGCAGATGAAGATTGAATGATTGCAGTGATAAGAGTACCGACAATTACACCCATAAAAGTGTTTGAAGTAAGTTTTTCCAAAATGGATTTCATTTTGTTGCCAGCAGCGGCTTCAAGACCAGCGCTCATCATATGCATGCTATATAAAAATAAGGCAAGACCACCAAAAAGCGTTAAAGCTTGAGACATTCCCATTTAAATTTTCTCCCATAAAATAAAAGTTACTTGAAAAGTTTAATTTTTCCGTCATCATTAAGTTTTTTAATAATAACCAGAGCTATTGGAAAACCAAACAGACCAACAATTCCAAGAATACTTGCACCTAAAAACATTGAAATCAGCGTTAAAAGTGGATGAAGCCCAACCTGGTCACCGATAATTTTAGGCTCAACAATTTGACGTACAATAGTGATAATACCATAAGAAACGAGAATACCTATACCAAATGATATGCGCCCTTGAAGAATTGAAATAATCCCCCAAGGAATGAGAATACCACCTGAACCTAAAACAGGAAGAATATCAAAAATTGCAATTATTGCTGCGATAACTATAAAATTCTCAACTCTCAAAAGCCATAAAGCCAAAGATACCTCAGAGAAAGTAATAATCATAATAAGAGCGTATGATTTGATATATTTTAAAATAGTTGAACAAGTGTGTTCTTTTACATCACTGATTAGAGTATGCCATTTTTCAGGTATTTGCCTTAAAATAAAAGATAAGATATTTTCATAATCGGCAGATATAAAAAATGTTGATATAACAGTGATTATGGATTTGATAAGATAATTTGGGATTTTGGTGATGAAAGGTGAAAAAGCAGAAATTGCACTGACAGAGAAATTGGTTATTTTAGAGCCTAGATTGTTTGAAAAGTCACGTGCAAAATCTCCTAAAATATTTTCAAATTCCGGATTTATAGAACCAAGGGTTTCATTTATAAAGCTTAAAGCTGATAAAAGAGTTGGCTCTATATTATTTGAGTAAATCTCCGGAAGGTCAAAAATAAAGTTTTTAATATATAAAACAATATTAAAACCTATTAAACCAACCAATAAAACTGCAACTGCATAAAAAATAAACACGCAGAAAGAAGATGAAATCCACTTTTTTACTTTGAAATTTGCTGATATCTTTTTTGAAACAGGCATAATTAGTGCCGAAACAACAAAAGCTATAACAAAAGGCATAAGCCATGATAATACATATTTTAAAATAAAAATTATAATTGCCGCTATTATGCAATAATACGCAAGATTAACAATAAATTTTTTCTTTTTTTCGTATGACATAATATCACCTCATCATTTCCAATGTACATTGTATAATATTTGTAAAATTTAAGCAAGTAATATGTAAAATAATAGTAATACATAATATATGTATAGTTTTAAAGATACTGTAAACATTTTAAGAATATTTGTAGTATAATATAGTAAACACAATGTTATTTATATACAAGATAATATTGGTTTATTTGTAAAATATTAATCGGTTTAAATTATTGACAAGATTTATTTTCATGTTATAAAATTATGGTGATTTATAATAAAAGTTATAAAATAACATTACGGAGGATATAGAATGAATATAAGTATTCTTGACGTAGTTGGCCCAATTATGATTGGTCCTTCAAGTTCACATACTGCAGGCGCTGCAAAATTGGCAAAAGCGGCGATGACAATTGCAGGAAAACCTTTTAGCAAAGTTAGTTTTGGCCTTGGTGGTTCTTTTGCAAGTACATACAAAGGTCATTTTACAGATTATGCTCTTGTAGCTGGAGCATTAGGAATGAGTGAAGATGATGAAAGACTTGGAAATAGCTTTGAAATAGCAGAAAAAAGAGGTCTTGAATTTGATTTTTATGAAACCGAAATTGTAAGTGAGTATGAAAATACTGCAAGAATTACATTTACATTTATGGATGGTTCTGAATATTTTGTTGAGGGCGCATCTCTTGGCGGTGGCAGAATTCTTATTACAAACATAAATGGTCTTTCTTGCGAATTTAATGCTACAAACCCAACAATTATTGTAAAACAAAATGATACAAAAGGTGTTGTAGGAGATATAACTACAATTCTTGCTTTTAATAATATCAATATAGCAACTATGAAAGTTACTCGTACATCAAAAGGCAACACAGCATATTGCCTTATTGAATGTGACCAAACAATACCTGAAAAGATTGTTAATGATTTAAAAAGAGTTAATAATGTACTCTCAGTAGTTGTTGTAAATATACAGGAGGAATAATTATGTATAAAAATGCTCAAGAACTATTAGAGTTATGCGAAAAAGAAAATAAAAAAATATGGGAAATTGCTGTTGAAACAGAAATGAAACTCAATGGTATGCCACGAGAAAAAATTATTGAAGCTTTTGAAAAAAGATTGGATATAATGATTTCTTCTGCAACAAAAGCTTTGAAGCATAAACAATCTACAAAAGGTGGACTTGTTGACGGTGTTGCAAATTGTCAATATGAATATTCTCAAAAAGATGGTACAGTTACAGGTAATTACATGAACTATATTATGGCTTTAGCTTACTCTTCAAGCGAAGTTAATGCATCTATGGGTAAAATCTGTGCTTCTCCAACAGCAGGTAGCTGTGGTATTATGCCAGCTGTTCTTGTTGGTATGATGGAAAAAGAAAATATTGACAGAAAAGTTATCATTGAAGCTCTTATAACTGCAAGTGCAGTTGGTGCTATATATACAAGAAATGCAACTGTTGCAGGTGCAGATGGTGGCTGTCAGGCAGAATGTGGTGTTGCAGCAAGTATGGCAGCGGCAGCAGCAGCTTATATGAAAGGCGCATCAAATCAAGTATGTTTTGATGCAGCAGGTTTTGCGATGATAAATGTAATGGGACTTGTATGTGACCCTGTTGCAGGTCTTGTTGCTCTTCCTTGTGCACAGAGAAACGCATCTGGTGCAGTTAATGCTTTGATTTCAGCAGATATGGCTCTTGCAGGACAAGTTGCACATATTCCGTTTGATGAAGTTGTTGATGCAATGTTTAAAGTTGGTAAAATGCTTCCACCACAGCTTAGAGAAACAGCAAAAGGTGGTATTGCAACAACACCAGCAGGAAAAGCAATTTACAAAGAAGTATTTGGTGTAGAATAGTCTTTAAAATAAAAAGGATTGTATCTTTAATTGATACAATCCTTTTTTCTTACAGTAAAACAATCATAAGTTTCTGTCAAAGTTTCTGTATTGAATAGCTTCAAACATGTGTATTTCTTCAATAAGCTTACTTTGTTCAAGGTCTGCAATAGTTCTTGCGACTTTTAATATTTTATCATAGCTTCTAGCAGATAGTCCAAGATTATTAAATGCTTTTTTTAATACATTTTCAGCAGATTTTGTGGTTTTGCACATTTCTCGTATTTGTGCCGGTGGAATTGAGGAATTTGATGTTATATTGTAACCTTTAAATCGTTCTTTTTGCATTTCACGTGCAACCATAACTCTTTCTAAAATACTTGATGAAGTTTCTGAAAAACTTTCTTCTTCCACAAGGTCCTCATATTTTACACTGGAAACATTAACATAAATATCAATTCTGTCCATAAGTGGTCCACTAAGTTTTGATTTATAGCTATCAAGTTGTCTTGCTGTGCAAGTGCAATGGTGAAAATCATCGTTTAAATATCCACAAGGGCATGGATTCATTGCTCCGACAAGCATAATATTACTTGGATAAGTATGTGTTTGATTTGCTCTTGCGACAACAACTTTATTGTCTTCTAACGGTGCACGCAAAGCCTCAAGAGCATCACGGTGAAATTCCGGAAATTCATCAAGAAATAAAATCCCGTTATTTGCAAGAGATATTTCTCCAGGTTTTGCCCAAGGACCACCACCGGTTAATGCAGCAGTTGAAACCGAGTGATGTGGAGAGCGAAAAGGCCTTTGATTTATAAGTCCGCTGTTTTTTTCAAGCAAACCAGCCATAGAATAAATTTTTGTTGTTTCAATCGCTTCAGATAAACTTAAAGGGGGCATGATTGAAGGAAGTCTTTTTGCAAGCATACTCTTTCCACTGCCAGGAGGGCCACAAAGTACAATATTATGTAAACCACTTGCGGCAATTTCCAGAGCTCTTTTGGCTTCTTCTTGACCTTTTACATCTTTATAATCAAGAAATTTATCCAAATTTTCATTTGAAATATATTTGTGAGCAGATAGTGTTGTGTTATCTTTTAAATAGGAAACAACTTGAGATATGTGAGATACTCCATATACTTGAATACCGTCAATTACGCTTGCTTCATTTGCATTTTCTAATGGTAAAAAAATATGTGTTATACCATTTTCTTTTGCACATATAGCCATAGATAAAGCACCGTTTATACCTCTTACATGACCGTCTAAACTGAGTTCTCCTGCAAAAGCAAAGTTATCATTTATTTTAGGTATAGCGTTTGAACATTCAAGAATACCAAGCATAATCGGCATATCATAAACTGCTCCACTTTTCTTTATATCAGCAGGCGCAAGATTTACAGTTATTCTTGATGACGGATAACTGTAATTATTATTTTTTATAGCAGAACGGACACGCTCTCTTGATTCTTTTATAGCACTATCAGCTAATCCAACAATATCAAAAGCCGGCAGACCTCCGGAGATGTGAGTTTCAACTGTTACCAAGTATCCGTCTATACCACTTACACCAAAACTGTGAAGTTTACTGAGCATAATTTCACCTCAAGATTATATTTTAACAAACAATTGTATCTATGATACAATATAAAAAATTATATTGCAAATTATAGCATATAAATTTAGAATTCTATAAAAAAATATTTATTTTATTACAGTTCTACCATTAGGAACTTTTATAATCAAAATAAGAAAATGAAAAAATTAATTTATAAATAGAATATTTAAATATGTATCTGTATAATAAGCTATTAATTTATGACTATAAAAAGACAATTAATTTAATTGACAATTATACAACCAAAGCGTAAAATTATAATAAGAAAAATATGTATATTTTAATATATAATTCTTTATATATTTTATAATTAAGGAGATATACTAATGTACAATAAAGAATATCAGAGATGGCTTAGCACAGTTAAAGAACAAGACCTTCTTAACGAACTTAAGGAGATAGACGGAAACGACGAGCAAATAAAAGATAGATTTTTGCTTAATCTTGAATTTGGTACAGCTGGGTTAAGAGGAGTTCTTGGAGCAGGAACAAACCGTATGAATATTTACACAGTTGCAAAAGCAACACAAGGTCTTGCAGAATTTCTTAAATCTCAGGAAAAACAAGCATCAGTTGCAGTTTCTTATGACTCTCGTATAAAAAGTGATGTTTTTGCAAAGATAACTTCAAATGTGTTGGCTGCAAACGGGATTAAAGTTTATCTTTATTCTTCACTTATGCCTGTACCTATGCTTTCTTTTGCAACAAGAAGACTTGGTTGTGATGCAGGTGTAATGGTTACAGCAAGCCATAATCCAGCAAAATATAACGGATATAAAGTTTATGGTCCAGACGGTTGTCAGATGACAAGCGGAAGTGCAGATAAAGTTCTTGCAGAAATAAATAAACTTGATATATTTACAGATATTAAATATACAGATTTTGATAAAGCTGTTAAAGAAGGCAATATAGAATACATATCACAAGATATAGTTGAAGAATATTATGAATATGTTCTTGGCTGTATGTTGAGAAAAGATATATTTACCAAAGAAGACCTTAAAATTGTTTATACACCACTTAATGGTTCAGGCAATGTCCCTGTAAGAGCAGTGCTTGCAAAAGCAGGTCTTAAAAATATTACAGTTGTTAAAGAACAAGAAATGCCAGACGGCAATTTCCCAACTTGCCCATATCCAAACCCTGAAATTAAACAGGCAATGCAACTTGGTCTTGATAGACTTAAAGAACTTGATGGAGATATACTCATTGCAACAGACCCAGATGCAGATAGAGTAGGTATTGCAGTTAAAGAAGATAATGACTATGTTATGCTTACAGGAAATCAAGTTGGTATATTGCTTACAGATTATATTTCAAAAACAAGAAAAGAACTTGGTACAATGCCGGAAAATCCAATTGTTGTAAAATCAATTGTTTCTTCAAGCCTTGCTGATGAAGTTGCAAAAAGTCATGGTGTTACAATGATAAATGTTCTTACAGGTTTTAAATATATTGGTGAAACAATTAAAAAACTTGAAGAAAAAGGCGAAGAAAACAGATTTATCCTTGGTTTTGAAGAAAGCTATGGTTATCTTGTTGGCACAAAAGTAAGAGATAAAGATGCAGTTGTTGCAACTTTGCTTATTGCTGAAATGGCAGCTTATTACAGAAGTATCGGCTCATCTGTAAATAAAGCACTAAATGAAATTTATGGAAAATTTGGATATTTTCTTAATAAAGTTGATTCTTATGAATTTGAAGGACTTGCAGGTATGGAAACAATGAAAAATATCATGCAAGGTTTGAGAGATAAGCCACTTTCAACAATAGGCGGATATGAAGTTGAAATTATTGAAGACTTTATGCCACTTGAAAAACGCTGTGTTAAAACAGGACAAACAGAAAAAATAAATCTTCCTAAAGCAAATATTCTTATATACTGGCTTAGTGGTGGACATCAGGTTATTATTCGTCCATCGGGCACAGAACCAAAAGTAAAAGTATATTATTCAATTAAAGGCAAAGATGTTTGTGAAACAAATACAATTAAAGAAAAAATTGAAAAAGACTTAAATCCAATTTTAAAATAAAAATACTTGATTTTTGTCATTTTATATGATAAAATACCCAAGTGATTAATTAGATAAGGGACGGAAACTCTTATCGACTGAAAGAGGTGAATTTAATGAAACAGAACTTGCATCCAAATTATGAAGAATCTATCATTACTTGTGCATGTGGTAACGTTATCAAAACAAAATCCACAAAAAGCAAAATCAGCGTAGACGTTTGTTCAAAATGCCACCCATTTTTTACTGGTAAACAGAAATTGGTTGACGCAGGCGGACGTGTTGACAGATTTAAAAAGAGATTCAACATTCAAGACTAGTCAAAAGCAAAAGGGCGGTTTATACCGCCCTGTTTTTTTTATAAACATAAGGGGTTTTTATTATGGCAGATTATATAACCGTAAAAGGTGAGGCTTCTGATACTATATATGAAAAAAAATCAGAGTTTATCGGATATATTGCCCATGTCAAAACAGAGCAACAAGCTCAGGAATTTTTGGCAAAAATAAGAAAAAAACATTATGATGCAACACACAACTGTTACGCATATATAATAAAAGATGAAAATATAGTCAGACAAAGTGACGATGGTGAACCAAGCAAAACAGCAGGAATGCCGATACTTGAAGTTTTGCGTCACTCTGGTATAGAAGATGCAATAATTGTTGTAACAAGATATTTTGGCGGAACTCTTTTGGGAACAGGCGGGCTTGTTCGTGCTTATACAGAAGGAGCAAAAGTAGCTATAAATGCAGCCGAAATACTTTCATATAGTCTTTGTGTAGATTTAAATATAACAATTGACTATTCTTTATATGACAGAATAACAACACTTTGTCAAAATCATAATGGCAAAATTATGGACACACAATTTACAGATAATGTAAATATAACTATAAGAATGTTAAGTGGCACGCAACAGCCTCTTATAGACGATATAGTTATACTGACAAAAGGAAAATCTCCGGATGTCAGTGAAGAAATTTATGATATTTTTTAAAAATAAAAAGGTTTTTTATGATATTCCTCGTATATAATATATAGGAGGGAGTATTTATGGAAACAGTAAGAGAAAGAATAATTAGGCAAGAACAGATTATTTTAAGCCCTTATGCTCAATTTGCAAAAGATACATTGGGTAGAGAATATCCGGAAGAAGAATGTAACATCAGAACTTGTTACCAAAGAGACAGGGATAGAATTATTCATTGTAAAAGTTTTCGTAGATTGAAAAAGAAAACTCAAGTTTTTATTTCTCCGGAAGGTGACCACTATCGTACACGTTTAACTCATACATTAGAAGTTGGACAAATTGGACGTACAATATGCAGGGCATTGTCACTTAATGAAGATTTGTGTGAAGCAATTGCTATGGGACATGACCTTGGACACACTCCATTTGGCCATGCCGGAGAAAGAGTTTTAAATAAACTTAATCCAGATGGATTTTCTCACAGCATGCAAAGTGGAAGAGTGGTAAGATATCTTGAAAGAAATCTTAAAGGGTTAAATTTAACAAGAGAAGTTATTGATGGAATAGAAAATCATACTCGTAAAGGAGAACCACACACAAGAGAAGGTATTGTACTTAGATATGCAGATAGAATTGCATATCTTAATCACGATATCGAAGATGCAATAACAGCGGGAATTATTACAGAAAAACAATTACCGGAAGAATGTACAAATATTCTAGGTCACTCTAAAAGTCAAAGAATAACAACACTTGTAAACTCTATTGTTGAAAACTCTGGTGAAGAAATAATCATGTCTGATAAAATAAAAAAACAGTTTGAAAATTTATCAGAATTTATGTTTGATACAGTTTATACAAATTCTATTGCTAAAATAGAAGAACAGAAAGTTGATAAATTGATTACAGAATTGTATAAATATTTTAAGAAAAACCCAGAAAAAATGCCACGTATGTATCATATAATTGCAAAAGAAGAAGGTTTGGACAGAGCAGTTACTGACTATATACAAGGTATGAGTGATGATTTTGCCTGTGCAACATTTGAAAATATATTTATTCCACGTCCATGGAAGATAAAATAAATCAGAAAGGAGTGAACACATGGCTATACCTGCCCATTATATACAAGAATTAATACAAAGAAATAATATAGTTGATGCTATATCAGGACATGTTCATCTTAAACGAAACGGCAGAATATATAAAGGCTTGTGTCCATTCCACTCAGAAAGGACACCGTCATTTACTGTATATCCTGATACTCAAAGTTATTACTGCTTTGGCTGTGGAGCTGGTGGTGACGTAATAAACTTTACTAAAGAGATAAACGGCCTAACTTATATTGAAACTGTAAAAATGCTTGCTCAGCAAAGTGGTATGCCACTTCCTGATGAAGATGATAAATTAAGTCGTCTTAAAAGCCGTATCTACGAAATGAACAGAATTGCAGCAAGATATTTTCATGCAAACCTAAACTCTGAAAACGGAAAAACGGCAAGAGCATATTTAAGAAAAAGACAACTTTCAGATAAAACAATTGTAAGTTTTGGCTTAGGATATGCTGGAGATGATTGGAGAGGATTGTGTAACCACTTAAAATCAAAAGGTTATACAGAAGAGGAAATGACTTCTGCATATCTTGTAGCAAGAAGTAGTAAAGGAAATGTATACGATATATTTAGAAACCGTGTAATGTTTCCTATTATAGATTTAAGAGGAAATGTAATTGCTTTTGGTGGTCGTCTTATGGAAGGTGAAGGACCAAAATATTTGAACAGCGGTGATACACCGGTGTTTAAGAAAAGCAATGGGCTTTTTGCATTAAATATAGCTAAAAAAACAGGAAAAGAGAGCTTTATTTTAGCAGAAGGATATATGGATGTTATATCTTTACATCAAGCTGGATTTAATAATGCAATAGCAACACTTGGAACTGCTCTTACATCTCAACAAGCAAAATTAATAGCAGATTATGCAAAAAATGTTATTATAGCTTATGACTCTGATGGTGCCGGACAAAAAGCAACAAGAAGAGCTATGGATATGTTTTCTAAAGAAAATGTATCAGTTCAAGTTTTGCAGATGGAAGGAGCAAAAGACCCGGACGAATATATAAAGAGATTCGGAAAAGAAAAGTTTGAAATGCTCATAAATAAAGCAAATTCTGCATTAGATTTTGAATTGATTAAACTTCGTCAACAATACGATATAAGAGATACTCAAGGTCGTATAGATTATCTTACAAAAGCTTGTGATATATTAGCTACAATACCAAGTCCTGTGTTGCAAGACGTATATTGCAGTAGATTGGCAAACGAAACAGGAGCAGATAAAGAGAGTATAAAACTTGAATTAGAAAATTCAAAAAATAAAGCATACAAAAGTAATAATTATAAGAAAAATAAAGAGATTTTAAAAGAAGGAATAGCTGGTGGAATAAAAGTTGATTATCGTCAGCAAGGCAATACACTTCCAAAAGTTTTTGCTCAGCAACAAATAATAGCTTCACTTATAAGGGATAATGACATTTTTGAGTTGGTTGACAGTCAACTGACCGAAAATGACTTTACAGACCTTAATATGAAAAATGCTTATATTCAATATAAAAAGCTCAAACAAGAAGGTCAAGATGTAAGTTATGCACTGTTGTGTCATTATTTGGATGATGAAACGCGTAAAATATTGGCAAAAATAAATGCTGGTAATGCTGACATAATAATTACACAAAATGATTTGCAAATGCACATAGATAATCTTAAATCTGCACCTATGGGGCAAAATGAGATTAAGCAAACCAGTGTGGAAGATTTGCAAAAAAGAATTGAAAGTTTAAAAGAGAAAAGGAAATAAAGGGGATATTTATTATGAACAAAAGTACGGAAAAGAAAATTTCAACAATTCAAGACTTAATCGACCTTGGCAAAAAAAATGGCAAACTCACAAGTCATGATATCAACAAATTTCTTGAAGATGTAAGTTTTGATATTGAACAGGTTGAAAAATTATATGAAACTCTTGATACAAATAATATTGATGTTATCGACCTTATTGATGAAGATGAGGAAATTCTTACAGAAAAAAATGTTGAAAAGTTTGAAAAATCTCTGTCTGCTGAAGGTGTAAGTATTGATGACCCTGTAAAAGTTTATCTTAAAGAAATCGGCAGTTTCCCGCTTCTTAGCCTTGATGAAGAAATTGCTTTGGCAGAAAGAATTCTTCAAAATGATGAATATGCAAAGAAAAAACTTGCAGAAGCAAACTTGCGTTTGGTTGTTTCTATTGCAAAAAGATATGTTGGCAGAGGTATGCTATTTCTTGACCTTATTCAAGAAGGTAACCTTGGTCTTATAAAAGCTGTTGAAAAATTTGACCATACAAAAGGATTTAAATTTTCAACTTATGCAACATGGTGGATAAGACAAGCTATTACAAGAGCTATTGCTGACCAAGCAAGAACAATACGTATTCCTGTTCATATGGTTGAAACAATAAATAAGGTTAAAAAAGTTCAAAGCCAACTTCTACATAAAAATGGTCAAGAACCATCAGTTGAAGATTTGGCAGAAGAACTTGATATGCCACAGGAAAAAGTTAGAGAAATCCTTAAAGTTGCTCAAGAACCAATCAGTCTTGAAAGTCCAATCGGTGAAGAAGAAGATAGTCATCTTGGTGACTTTATTCCAGATAGTGATGCTCCTATTCCAGAAGAAGCAGCAACACATGCATTATTAAAAGAACAGCTTGGAGAAGTTCTTGCAACATTGACACCAAGAGAAGCAAAAGTTTTATCATTGCGTTTTGGTATAGAAGACGGAAGACCAAGAACTTTGGAAGAAGTTGGCAAGGAGTTTAATGTTACAAGAGAACGTATTAGACAAATTGAAGCTAAAGCATTAAGAAAATTGCGTCATCCAAGTAGAAATAAAAAACTTAAAGACTTTTTAGATTAAGGAGGTTGAGATATGCATATCACCCAAGAAAGCGATTATGCAGTCAGAATAGTTTATACTCTTGGACAAAGTGAAACACGTCTTGATGCAAAGACAATAAGTGAAAAAACGGGAGTTACACTAAGATTTTCACTTAAGATATTAAATAAACTTGTTCAAAACGAAATAGTTAAATCGTATAAAGGTGCAAAGGGCGGGTATGTTCTTGCACGAGAGCCTAAATATATAAACTTGAAGCAAGTAATAGAGGCAATAGAAGGAAAATATGCTTTGGTAAAATGTATTGACTCTGATTTTCCTTGTACACAAAACATAGAAGGATTTTGTAAATTTAAGAAAGAGTTTGCAAGAATTAGCCATCAAACTAATAAAGAACTTGAACAGCTTACATTTGATAAATTTTTATAATAACAACAAATGTAAGTAGTATAATTATTAAAAATAATAAAATACATAAACAATAATATTGAATAAACCGAATTTAAGGTCGACTTTATATTAAAATACAAAAAATGTGATTTTAAAAAATAAAGTGATATCTTAAATT
>JAHHUD010000018.1 GCA_020024185.1 Oscillospiraceae bacterium
GTGACCCTCTGCTTGTAAGGCAGATGCTCTCCCAGCTGAGCTATGCTCCCATAACCCTTAGCGACGAACTATATAATACCATACGTTTTTTATTATGTCAACACTTTTTTGTATTTTTTTGAAAAAATGAATATTTTTTCATTTTTGTATGCAATTATATTTATTATTTATTTTTTATGCTTTTAAGCAATTTACCAATATCATTTTTTGTAAAATAATATTTTTTATCACAATATTGGCAGCCCATTTCAATTTGCTCTTCTTCATCATAGATTTCTTGTAAATCTTTTTCACCAATACTTATAAGCGCTTTTTCAACTCTTAGTCTGCTACAATCACAAGCATACTGTACTGTATCTTCATCAAGAACATTTGGATTAAATCCATCAAGCAATGTGTTAATCACATCATATACACTTTTATTTTCTTCAAAAAATTTTGTTATGCTAGGAACATTTTTAAGGTTATTTTCAAGCATTGTTATTTCTTCTTCGGTAGCTCCTGGAAGCAGCTGAATAAGATATCCACCAGCTCTCTTAATTGTAAGGTCAGGATTTACTAACACTCCCAAACCACACACAGTTGGAATTTGTTCAGAATATGCGTAATAAGCAGTGATATCCTCTGCAATTTCACCGGAAACAAGTGGAATATTTCCAACGTATGGTTCTTTCATGCCTATGTCTTTTACAACATATAATGAACCATTTTTACCAACGGCACCACCTACATTGAGTTTGCCATCTTCACGCAATGGAATTTCCACAATATTATTTTGTGCAAAACCTTTACAGTTACCTTCTCCATCACAAGCAACTGTCAAAAGTCCAATAGGTCCATCTCCTTTTATTCTAAGTGTTATAGAATCCTTTCTACTTTTAAGCATTGCACCCATAAGCTGTGAAGCTGTAAGCATTCTTCCCAATGCAGCACTTACAACAGCCGACGGTTTATGGATTCTCTCCATTTCTGCAACTATATCTGTTGAATCAAGGGCAGCAATTACTACACCGCCCATTTCTGAAATTGCTCTTACAAGCTTTGCCATTTTATTGCTCCTTTTTTACCATAAATAAATATCTTTGACTTGTTTGCGAAATATCTTCAAATGTTTCACCATCAACGATTTTACATATATACATACCAGATTTTTTAAGCATATTTTCTATATTTTCCAAGCTATAAAAATACTCATAGAATTCTTCACTATACTCTTCACTTGATTGTTTATCAACTATATTAATTGATATTTTAGTACGATTGTTAGATTTATCAAGAGTATTTTGCCATATACAATCAGCTTCTTCTTCTTCAAAACTAAATTTTTCATTTTTTAATATGTTTGTATGCTTATATTCGCTATTCATATCAAAAATAAAAACTCCATCGGGATGCATAAATAAACTTACTTTCTCAAAAAGCTTTTGGACTTCTTTTTCGCCGTTTAAATGGTTCACTGTATCAAATGTGCAGGTAAACAAATCAACTGTCCCATACATATCAAGTTCTGTAATATCTTGATTTAAAACCAAAATATTATCATAACCAAACTCTGATTTTTTATCCATAAAAACATCAAGCATTTCTTCTGAGCAATCCACGGCTATAACATCATAGCCCTTGTCACACAATCTAAACGCAAGTTCACCCGTTCCGCAACCTAAGTCACAGGCAATTTTACCAGAAATCTTTTCTGTTTCTGCCCATAAATGAATTTTATCTGCCAACACATCATAATCTGCATTATAATTGAAATAATCGTAATAATAACTAAATTCTTTGTATGACATTTTTACCTCTTATATTATTCATCTGTATCAGCTAAAAATTCTTCCATTATATCTTTTAATTCTTCAATTCCAATATTTTTATCTGCACTTGTAAGCACTATTTTTTCATAAGAAAAGTCTTTACAGTATTCTTCAAATCTTGATACTGCATTTGATGATTCTGTTTTATTAAGTTTATCGCCTTTTGTAAGTGCTATAACAAACGGAATTGAACGGCTTGTAAGATATTCAAGCATTGTATAATCGTCATTAGACGGTTCGTGTCTGCAATCTATAAGCTGAACTACTAAACGCAAATCTCTATCACTTTCAAAGTATCCGTCTATAAGTTTTCCCCAGCGTTTTCTTTCTTTATCTGAAACTTTTGCAAAACCATAACCAGGAAGGTCAACCATGTGAAAATCATTTACATCATAAAAATTTACTGTAACTGTTTTACCTGGTTGAGAACTTGTTCTTGCAAGACTCTTTCTATTGCATATTTTATTTATAAGACTGGACTTACCGACATTACTACGCCCAGACATTACAATTTCTTTTTTAGTGCCTTTTGGAAGCTGAGTCTGTAATCCGTATGATGTTACAAATTCTGCTCTTTTTATGTTCATAATATCTCCTTATTAAAATAAGTTAACTGCCAAAGCTTCATCAATTGTTCTTACCGGAACAAACTTAACATTTTCTTTTACCTTTGCATCAACATCTTCAAGATTTTTAATATTATCATAAGGTATAATAACTGTTTTTATACCTTCTCTATATGCTGCCATTGATTTTTCTTTAAGTCCACCAATCGCAAGGACTCTACCTTGCAGTGTAACTTCACCTGTCATAGCAACAGTTCCCCTAACTTTTCTTTTTATAAGTACAGAAAGTAATGCAGTTGTAAGTGTTATGCCTGCTGATGGTCCATCTTTTGGAACTGCCCCTTCTGGTGCGTGAATATGAATGTCTATTTTTGAAAAATCTTGTTCAATTTTGTATTTTTCTACATTACTTCTTATATAGCTTAATGCTATTTTACAAGATTCTTTCATTACATCGCCTAAACTACCAGTAAGTTCAAGTTTACCGTTGCCATTTGGTATTACCGTAACTTCAATTGGAAGCATTTCACCACCAACTTGAGTCCATGCAAGACCATTTGCTACCCCTATATTATCACTTAACAGAGTTGGATTTGGAATATATTTTTCCACCCCTAAAAGCTCTGAAACAACATTTTTTGTAACTGAGATTTTATCAACATTTTCCATTGTGATTTTCTTTGCACATTTTCTGAGTATATCAACTATTGTTCTTTCTAAAGTTCTTACTCCCGCCTCTTTTGTGTAGCTGTCAATTATGTAATATAAACCTGTATCAGTAAATTTTACATATTGTTTCATACCATTTTTTTCAAGTTGTTTTGGAATAAGATGTTTTTTAGCTATATTAAACTTTTCTTCTCTTGTATAGCTAGAAATTTCAATAATATCCATTCTATCTAAAAGTGGTGCTGGTATGCCAGAAAAACTGTTGGCAGTTGCAATAAAGAATACTTCACTTAAATCAACCGGCATATCAACATAGTGGTCTTTAAAATTATGGTTTTGCTCTGCATCTAAAACTTCAAGTAAAGCAGCCGCAGGGTCTCCTTTAAAGTCACCACTCATCTTATCTATTTCATCTAATAAAATAACTGGATTTTTTGTTTTTGCCTGAATAAGAGCATTTACGATTTTTCCTGGCAAAGCCCCTACATAAGTACGTCTGTGACCTCTAATTTCAGCTTCATCTCTTACGCCACCGAGTGAAATTCTTGAAAAATTTCTTCCAAGACATTCTGCAATTGATGACGCAATACTTGTTTTACCAACACCAGGAGGTCCAACCAAACATAAAATCTGACCTTTTGAATTATTGCTCAATTTCCTAATGGATAAAATTTCCAAAACTTTATCTTTAACATTTGTAAGCCCGTAATGACCACTATCAAGAATATGTTTTGCTTTGTTAACATTAATTTGTTCTTTTGATTTATTATTCCAAGGAATATCTAAACAAGTTTCAATATAAGTTCTTGAAACACCAGCTTCTTGAGATGATGAGGACATTCTTTCTAATCTATTTACTTCTTTTAATAATTTATCTTCATTATCTTTATTAAGTTTAAGAGAAATAATCCTCTCTCTATATATTTCACTTTCTTTTTGTAAACTATCACTGCCATCTAATTCTTCAGAAATTGCCTTCATTTGTTGACGAAGATAATATTCTTTTTGATTTTTATCCATCTCAAGTTGGATTTTTTCTTTTATATCATTTTCAATTTTCAAGATTTTATATTCTTCATTAAGTAAATTGAGTACATAGTTCAATCTTTTAACAACAGAATTTTCTGTCAAGATTTCCATTTTATCTTCAACTTTAAACATAATGTTAGTTGCAATATACTCACACAACTCGTTTGGGTCTTCAATTGCAAATGTGTTTGAAATAACTTCTTTAGAAATTTTTGGAGCAACAGAAAGATACTGTTCAAAAGAATCCTTTATTGTTCTTGTCAAAGCTTTCATCTTATCTGAGTTATTTAAACGATTTTTTCCAAGTTGATATGGCTTTATTTTAGAAATTATATAATCATCAAATTTAGTATCAATTGTTTTAGCACGAAATTTTGTTTCAACTAAAACTTTTACTATATTTTCATGTATTCTTAAAATTTGTTTAATCTCTGCAGTTACACCAACATCGTATAAATCTTCTGCTTGAGGTTCATCAATATCAAAATCCATCTGTGGCACAAGATATACTAATCTATCAGCTTTCATAGCAGCTTCTATTGCATTTATAGACTGTTCTCTGCCAACGTCAAAGCTTACAAAATTATTTGGGAAAAGTACCAATCCTCTCAAAGCAATTGTTGGCAAAACCAACTGTTCATTTTTATCATCTAATTTATTATCAATCTTAACAGCCATAGCCACCCTCCTTTTAAAAATAGATTTTCATATCATTATATCATATTTATTATATTCATTGCAATATAAAAGAGGTGTCATAAGACACCCCTAATATAACTATTAATTATTATTTGCATTATCTTTGTAACGCAATTGAGCCTCACCATGCTCATAGCTTACTTTACCTGTTTCAACAGTATCTGCTGTAATAGTAACTTTGGTAATTGTATTATCACTTGGAACTTCAAACATTGCATCCATGAGACATTCTTCAAAAATAGAACGAAGAGCTCTTGCACCGCTTTTTCTTTCAATAGCTTTTTCTGCTATTTTGTCTAAAGCTTCGTCTGTAATTTCCAACTCAACATTGTCAAGCCCCATAATTGCTTGATACTGTTTAATCAATGAGTTTTTAGGCTCTTTTAATACTTTTATAAGAGCCTCTTTATCCAAAGCTGATAATACCGAAACTACTGGCAAACGACCAATAAGTTCTGGAATAAGACCAAATTTTACCAAATCTTCTGGCTCAACCTGTTTTAATAAGTTTGTAATATCTTCTTTTGATTTTTCACTAATTGTGCTGTTAAATCCAAGTGCCGACTTATCTGTGCGTTTTTTGATATTTTTTTCGATACCATCAAAAGCACCACCACAAATAAATAAAATATTTTTTGTGTTAATCTGCAAAAATTCTTGATGCGGATGTTTTCTACCACCTTGTGGTGGAACATTAGCAACAGTGCCTTCAAGAATTTTAAGAAGTGCTTGTTGAACACCTTCACCGCCAACATCTCTTGTTGTAGATGGGTTTTCACTCTTTCTTGTTATTTTATCTATTTCATCAACATAGATAATACCAATTTCTGCTTTTTCAATATTATAATCCGCAGCTTGTACAAGTCTTAAAAGAATATTTTCTACATCTTCACCAACATATCCAGCTTCAGTGAGAGTTGTTGCGTCTGCAATTGCAAACGGAACACCCAACATTTTTGCTAATGTCTGAGCCATCAATGTTTTACCAGTACCAGAAGGGCCTAAAAGCAAGATATTACTTTTTTGTATTTCAACATCATCTAATTTAGAATTGCTAAGAATTCTTTTATAGTGGTTATATACAGCAACACTCAATGTTTTTTTAGCCTCATCTTGACCGATTACATACTTATCCAAGCCCTGCTTAATTTCAGCAGGAGCAAGGATATTTATGTTGTAATCTTTCTGAGATTTTTTGTTTTTTGATGTATTACTCTTTGTTTGAATAATGCCGTCTTCCTCAAGTAAGCCAGCACAAAGTTCTATACACTCATTACAGATATTTACACCTGGCCCAAGTATAACTCTTTCTACTTCTTGACTTGTTTTTCCGCAAAAACTGCAAATTACGTTTTTGTCTTTTGTAGCCATTATTTCTCCAAATTATCTTTTAGTGATAACTTCATCAACAAGTCCATACTCTTTAGCTTCTTGTGCGCTCATAAAGTTATCTCTATCTGTATCTTTTTCAATTATTTCTAAAGGTTGACCAGTAACTTCTGATAAAATACCATTAAGTTTTTCTCTGATTTTAATAATTCTATCTGCGTGAATTTTAATATCAGATGCTTGACCTTGCATACCTCCAAGAGGTTGGTGAATCATGATTTCACTGTTAGGCAACGCATATCTTTTGCCTTTAGCACCTGCTGAAAGCAAAAATGCACCCATAGAAGCTGCCATACCTATACAAATTGTAGATACGTCACATTTAATATAGTTCATTGTATCATATATAGCCATACCAGCTGTGATAGAACCACCTGGACTATTTATATATAAACTGATATCTTTGTCAGGGTCCTGACCTTCAAGGAATAAGAGTTGTGCAACAACAAGGCTTGCTGTTGTGTCATTTACTTCGTCACAAAGCATAACTATTCTGTCATTGAGCAATCTTGAGTAAATATCGTAAGAACGTTCTCCTCTGCCTGTTTGTTCTACGACCATTGGTACATAAGCCATAATAAAACCTCCAAATTATAATCAATAGGTAGTTTTGGCTGTCAACAAGTTAATTATTCAACTGTGATTTCAGCATTTGCTTTGATAAAGTCAATTGCTTTATTGATAGCAAGGTCTTTTCTGATTTCAGATGCTGGAATAAATGCTTTAACTTGTTCAAGTTTCATTTTGTATGCATCAGCAATTTTTGTAAGTTCTGCATCTACATCTTCATCTGAAACTTCGATATTTTCCATTTCTGCAACTTTTTCTAATGCAAGACGGATTTTAACCTGTTGTTCAGCCTGTTCTTTAAATGTTTTTCTGAATGATTCCATATCCATACCTGTGTATTGAAGATATGTTTTGAGTTCAAGACCTTGTTGCATCATTCTGCCTTCAAAATCTCTAACCATTTCATCAACTCTTGTTTCTACCATTTCGTTTGGAACGATAGCTTCCATAGTAGCAACAACAGCTTCAACAAGTGCATTTTCAACTTCAAGTTCTGCTTCTTGAGCTGCTCTTTCTTCTTTTACTTTTCTGATATCTGCTTTGAGTTCATCAAGTGTATCAAATTCGCTGATATCTTTTACAAATTCGTCATCCAATTCTGGCAATTCTCTCATTTTAAGAGAGTTAAGTTTTGTTTTAAATACCGCTGGTTTACCTGCAAGTTCTGCAACATGATATTCTTCTGGGAAAGAAACATTTACATCAAATTCTTCACCAATTTCATGTCCAACAATTTGGTCTTCAAAACCTGGGATAAATTGACCTGAACCAAGTACGAGGTCAAAACCTTCACCTTTACCACCTTCAAATGCAACACCATCTACAAAACCTTCAAAGTCTATGTTAGCTGTGTCTTTAAGTTCTGCTTTTCTATCTTCAACAGAAACAAGTCTTGCATTTCTATCTCTGAGATTTTGAAGTTCTGTTTCTATTGCAATATCTTCAACGTTAACAGATTTTTTTGTAGCTTTAAGGCCTTTGTATTCGCCAACTTTAACTTCTGGTTTTACAACAACTGTTGCTTTTACTGTAAAGCCTTCTTCTTTTGAACAAGAAACGATTTCAACTGCTGGACGAGCAACTGGTTCAATACCAGATTCGTTAATTGCAGCTTCATAAGCTTCTGGAAGAATTGCATCAATAGCATCGTTAAAGAATACTTCTTCACCGTACATTTTTTCTACAACACTTCTTGGTGCTTTACCTTTTCTGAAACCTGGAACTGTGATTTCTGCATTTGCTTTTCTAAAAGCTTTTGTAACAGCTTCTGCAAATTGTTCTGCATTTACTTTAAATTCAAGTTCAACTGTGTTATCAGCAACTTTTTCATTTCTTATTAATTCCATTTTATTAAAACTCCTTAAAAAATAAATAACTATTAAAGTGGCCTTAATTAGACCGTTTCCAATAAATTATATCATTCTGTACAAAAAAAGTCCATATTTAATTGATATTAATTTATAATATATGGACAAAATTCAAGTGCATCTGCTGAAATAAGTTTATAATTAACATCGTTGAACTTGCCTTGAAATGCATAGTTAATTGATTTCCCATGCAAATGTCCGTAATAACATCTTTTGATATTGTATTCTTGTAGTGTGTTAATTATATGATTATTTCTTTGATTTTGATAAATCGCAGGATAATGTAAAAAAACTACTTTTTCTTTATCAGATTTAATATAATCTAAAGATGTTTTTAACCTACCTGCTTCTCTAAGAATAACTTTCTCATCTGCCGGCTCTCCATTTTCGAAAATCCAGCCTCGTGTTCCGCAAACAATAATATCTTCAACTTCATAACTATTATTAAATAAAAATTTTATTGTTTTAAAATTATTTTCTTCAATAAAATTATTTAATTTTTTACTTGTTTGCCACCAGTAATCATGATTACCTTTTAAAATTATTTTATTGCCATTAAGATTTTCTATAAATGTAAAATCGTTAATGGCATCTTTTATATCCATTGCCCAGGAAACATCTCCACATATAATAACTGTATCCTCTGGTTTTACAACTCTTTGCCAGTTATTTTGTAACCTTATATGATAATCCTGCCACCCCTCAAATATATCCATTGGTTTAGATACTCCAAGGGAAAGGTGCAAATCCCCTATTGTAAATATTGACAATATTAAACTCCTTGTATAAATCAAATGTTTAAGCACACAATATATACACAACCAATAAAGGAGGTTTGTTAACTATGTATGAAAACAAAAATTGTAGCTGTAACAGCGCTATTGATGGTGTAAATTGTGATGTGAGTGAATGTAAATATCACGATGGTATAAGAAGTTGTACAGCAAGTTGCATCTGTGTTGAATGCAAAGAAACTGAACACGGTAAAAAAACACAGTGCGGCACATTTGAAAAAAGATAATTTGATATACAAAGGGTACTTTTAATGTATAAGTACCCTTTTATATTTACATAAAATAAATCTATTTTACAATTTTAAGGAATGTTTTTTTACCTTTTTTCATAATGAATTTCTCATCAAACATTTCCTTTGAAAATGCAGTATCAATACTTGTAATTTTTTCGTCATTTACAAGTAATCCACCTTGCATAACAAGTCTTCTTGCTTCTGATTTACTTGGCACAAGTTTTGAAACAACCATCAAATCTAAAACTGCAATTTTATCATCTGTAAAATGTTCGTCAAGAATTGTAAATGTTGGCATTGTAGAGTCGTCATTTCCACCTGCAAACAATGCTAAGGAAGCTGTTCTTGCTTTTTCTGCCTCTTCTTTACCGTGTACAAGAGATGTAAGTTCATAAGCAAGAATATCTTTTGCTTGATTAAGCTGTGCGCCTTCCCAACAATCCATTTTATCAATTTCTTCAAGAGGAAGGAATGTAAGCATTCTTATACATTTTAGTACATCACCGTCTGCAACATTTCTCCAGTATTGGTAAAAATCAAATGGAGTTGTTTTATTTGGGTCAAGCCAAACAGCACCTTTTGCTGTTTTGCCCATTTTTTTACCTTCAGAGTTAAGAAGTAATGTAATTGTCATCGCATAAGCATCTTTGCCAAGTTTTTTACGTATAAGCTCTGTACCACCAAGCATATTTGACCACTGGTCGTCGCCACCAAACTGCATATTACAGCCGTATTCTTTAAATAAGTGATAAAAGTCATAAGATTGCATTATCATGTAGTTAAATTCAAGGAATGAAAGACCTTTTTCCATTCTTTGTTTATAACATTCTGCACGAAGCATATTATTTACAGAAAAGCATGAACCAACTTCTCTAAGCAATTCTACATAATTAAGATTTAAAAGCCAATCAGCATTGTTTACAGCAATTGCAGCACCATCGCTAAAATCAATAAATCTTTCCATTTGCTTTTTGAATTTTTCGCAGTTAGCATCAATTGTTTCTTTTGTCATCATAGAACGCATATCTGTTCTACCAGAAGGGTCCCCAATATGACCGGTACCACCACCAAGCAAAACGATTGGTTTATTACCTGCCATCTGCAATCTTTTCATAAGACAAAGAGCCATAAAATGTCCAACATGGAGAGAATCGGCTGTCGGGTCAAATCCGATATAGAAAACTGCTTTACCTTCATTTACTAGGTTTTTAATTTCATCTTCGTCAGTTACTTGTGCAACTAGCCCACGAGCAACTAATTCATCATAAATTTTCATTGTTTTTCTCCTTTTAGCACTTATTAAGTTAGTATATTTAATAATATTTCTACAATTAAATTAAAATATCTATTATTAAACAAATAAAAAGACACCTTCTGCCAATTATGGCAGAGGGTGTCTGTAAACACGGTACCACCTCTGTTTATGTATTTTTCTCAAAATACACCTTACAAAGTTATTAACTTTCATACTGTAACGGGTACACCGTCATTGGCTACTGCTTTTTTCACCAATGCCACTCAAAAAAGTAATTTCTCTTAAAAAACGGTCTTTCTTACACCTACCGAAAGCTCTCTTTGCCTGTTTATTTTAAGATACTGTATTTTGTCACTGTGTTTAACTATATTTTAATTTGTATAACAAGATAAAGCTAGTATATCACAACAAATTTATTTGTCAACTGTTTTTAGCAATATACATCATCTCTCTCGCATTCTCAAGACTTGTTTCTGTTACGTTCTCCCCTGAGATAATTCTTGCTATTTCAACAACTCTTTCTTCATCAGAAAGTTCTTTAACTTGCGTAAATGTAGAGTTACCTTTTATATTTTTTTCTATATATAAATGGTTATCTGCAAAAGCTGCAATTTGTGGTGAATGTGTAACGCAAAAAACTTGATGGTCAGTTGCTGTATGTTTTAACATTTTACCTATTTTGAGAGATGCCGAACCAGAAACTCCTGCATCAACTTCGTCAAATATCATAGTATCTGTACTTTGTTTTTCTGCAAGAACACTTTTTATCGCAAGCATAATACGAGAAAGTTCACCACCAGAGGCAATCTTTGCTAAAGGCTTTGGATTTTCGCCTTTATTTGTAACAATATAAAACTCAATATTATCTTGTCCGTCAGATGAAAAATCTTTTTCTGTTATGTTAAGATACAATCTTACATTTGGCATATTAAGAAATAATAACGACTTTTGTATTCTTTCAGATAAATTATCAAACTGTTGTTTTCTATATTCTGTTAATCTGTCTGCAACTATTTTAAGTTCTTTTAAAACTTTATTTTTTTCATCATATAATACATCAAGTTTTTCCTGAGCAAACTCAATATTATCAAGTTTTTCTTTTGCATTTTTATAGTATTCCAGAACATCTTGCACACTATTTCCGTATTTTCTTTTTAATTTATAATATGTATCAAGTCTTTCCTCAATTTCATCAATTTGACCGATATCAATATCAAAATCTTCTATAGCGTTCCTTATTTCAAACATCATATCCTGACACTTGTCAGAAATATCTGCCAAAGTTTCAGCTATTTCATTTATCTTATCTGAAAACTCAGAAATCTGTGACATATTATCATATACCTGTTCTACACCACTGCAAACACCAGGTAATTCATCATCACCCGTAAGTATTTGGTAAGAACCATTAAGACAAGATAATATATGTTCAGCGTTTTTTATAAGTTTTTTTTGCTCTTTGAGTTGATTTTCTTCTTCTTCAGAAATATCTGCATTCTCAATTTCTTCAACTTGAAATTGTAACAACTCCAAGTCATTTTGTTTTGTTTTTTCTATGTTTGAAAGTTCTTTAATCTTACTTATAATATCAGAATACTTATTATAAACAATAGTATACTCATCATAACAAGTCTTATCATTTGAAAAACTATCTAATATAGAAAGATGTTTTGTTTCATCTAAAAGACTCTGATTATCATGTTGCCCATGTATATTTATCGCTTCTGAAAAAATTGTTTTAATAATATTTAACGGAACAGGTACCCCATTTATTCTAGCACTATTTTTACCTTCAGCAGATATTACACGAGAAACTATGCACTCTTCTTCCAAATCAACATCATGTTCATGTGCTAATTTAATTATATTTTTATTTACATTTTCAAAAACTGCAACAATTGAAGCTTTTCCAGCTCCAGACCTTATTATGTCTTTTGATACGCGCTCTCCCATTATCGCATTAATTGAATCTATAATTATAGATTTACCTGCACCGGTTTCACCAGTAAGGCAAGTAAAACCAGTATCAAATGATATATTTGCTTTTTCTATAACTGCTACATTTTCAATTGTTAATTCTTTAAGCATTTTTATCACACCTTCCGGTCTTACTTTATTATTTTATATATTGTTGTAATGAATTATTTAAAGTACGGGCTAACTCTTCTGTTCTCATAATAACAAAAATTGTGTTTTCTCCTGCAAGAGTTCCAACAACGCCATCCCATTTAAGACTATCAAAAACTTCACATGCCGCCTGTGCCATAGCTGTATGACATTTTATAACAACAGTATTCATAGCATAATCAACAGATTTAATAGACTCAGAAAAAATATAATCAAATCTGTTAAATGTAGCCTTTGTATCTTCTACAATTGTATTTTGTGCATATTTATATTCACCGGTTGACGAAACTATTTTTACCAGATTTAATTCTTTAATATCTCTTGAAACAGTTGCTTGCGTAACATCAAATCCTTCTTTATTAAGATATTCAAGCAAAACTTCTTGTCTGTTTATATTATGCTCCTGAATAAGTGATAATATTTTCTTATGTCTGCTTTTTTTCATGTTTTCACCTGCCTATCTTGATTTAAGTTTTTTATCAATTTTTGCAAATTGCCCCATATTTTTTTCAGAATATACATATAGCGCTTTGTTGGATAAGCTTACTGTTATAGCATCATTTTCATTTATTCGCTTATGGTTATCACCGTCAAACGATACATATATATCCTGTTGTCTTGAAGTATCAAAAGTTATTGTAATCTTTTTATTTTTAGCCAAAACCATTGGAGTTGATTTTAAACTGTGAACTGCTACTGGGCTTATAACCAATGCGTCTAAATCATTATCTAAAATTGGTCCACCTGCTGAGAGTGAATATGCAGTTGAACCAGTTGCAGTTGCAACTATAAGGCTATCACAAACAAGATTTGCAATATTGCTTTCATTACAAAATACTTTTGTTGATATTGTATTTGATAAATTATTTTTTGCAATAACAACATCATTAAGACAATAATGCCAGCGTTCTTTATTTACTTTTGCTTTGAGCAATGAGTGTTTTTTTACTTCAAATTTTTCATTATGTTCAAAAAAATCTTTCAAATTTTCAAGGTGACTTGCTTCAATTGCTGTTAAAAATCCAAGTCTGCCATCATTTATTCCCAAAATCGGCTTATTATACATTACAGCAAGACAGCTTATAGACAATAGTGTTCCGTCACCACCAACTACTAATATAAAGTCACAATCTTGGATGTTTTTTTTATTATCATCCATATTATCTGACCACATTTTTACTGTATTGTCATATTTATAGATAATATTTTTTATATCATCTACAAGTTGTGTGCTTTCTTCTTTATTATTTGTTTTTATGAAAATTTTCATAGATTATTCACCCAAATTTTGTTTTGCTTGTCCTACAACCAAATCAATTTGTTCTTCATTAACTACATCATCATCAGAATTTTTGCTTATAACAATTAAAAATTCAATATTTCCTTCTGGCCCTTTTATTGGTGAATATGTAAGTTCTTTTACACTAAAACCATTTTCACGTGCATATCCTATTACATTTTCTATAACTTCCTTATGCACATTTGAATCTCTTACAACACCTTTTTTGCCAACCTTTTCCTTTCCTGCCTCAAACTGTGGTTTTACAAGGCAAACACCTTTTACATATTCTGTGGAAACAGCAAAAGCAACCGGAAATATATGTTTAAGTGAAATAAATGATACATCAACACTAAAAAAATCTATTTTTTCATCAAGCTGCTCTAATGTAAGATTTCTTATATTAGTTTTTTCAAGATTCACAACTCTTTCGTCAGTGCGAAGCTTCCATGCAAGCTGACCATATCCAACATCAACAGAATAAACTTTTTTTGCTCCGTTTTGCAACATACAGTCTGTAAATCCACCTGTTGACGCACCTATATCCATACATACCTTATCTTTAAGTTCAAGGTCATACAGTTCCATTGCTTTTTCAAGTTTATATCCACCACGGCTTACATATTTTAAGTCTTTGCCACGAACCTCAACTTTATCTGTATCTTTGACTGCATATCCAGCTTTATCTACTTTTTGGTTGTTGACATAAACAATACCTGCCATTATAAGTGCTTGTGCACGTTGACGACTTTCTGTATAACCTTCTTCAAAGATATATTGGTCTAATCTAATTTTCATAATTTTCCTTTATTTTTTCAACAATAGAATCTGCATCTATCTTACATTTTTTCTGTAATTCTGGAACATTAGCATGATAAACAGTATAATTATCAATACATTTATATTTATATAATCCAGAAAATCCTGCTTCAAGTAATTCAAGTCCAATTTTTGCAGACACACTGCCATTTTTTACATGTTCTTCAAAACTATATACATATCTATAATTTTTTAATATTTCAATAGCTTGTTTTTCAATAGGATTTATAACATTAAGCTTTAATATAGAAATTTCTATACCTTGGTTTTTCAATATCTCTTTTGCTTTAAGTGCCTCGACAAACTGTCTACCATAGCAAACAATTATTGTATCTTTATTTTCCCCTATTAAATCATAGAAATTACCGGTACATTTATAATCTTTAACAAGATTATCTTGTCCACCTCTTTGATAACGGATAACTTTTGGACCATTTACCTTGTTAATCAAATATTCTTGCCAATATTTAAGTTCATCGTAGTTTGATGGACAGATAATTGGAACATTGTCATAGTTTGCAAATATACTTAAATCATGTATACCCTGATGAGTTTCTCCATCACCTGGAACAAGACCAGCTCTATCTATAGCAAACATAACATTTAAGTTAAGCAAAGCTGTATCATGTATAAATGAGTCCATTGCTCTTTGCATAAATGTTGAATACACACAAACCACTGGTTTTAGGTTATTTTTTGCAAGTGATGATGCAAAAGTAACAGCATGTTCTTCAGCCATACCTACATCAAAAAATCTATTTTTATGTTCTTTGTAGAAAAACTGAAGTCCTGTACCATATTTCATAGCTGCAGTAATAGCACATAATTTTGTGTTAGTATTTGCCATATCAGAAAGGTTTCTGCCAAATACTGTTGAGAAAGAGTCGCTTGGGGCAACATCTGGGTCAGAAACTTTATCAACATTAAAACTTCCAACACCATGAAATGCTCCAGGATTTTCTTCTGCAGGTGTAAAGCCCTTCCCCTTAACAGTTATCATGTGTATAAATACTGGACCTTCAGCATATTTTGCAAACTTTAAAGCATTACATACTTGATAAATATCATTACCATCATTTACTTTATGATAAATAAATCCAAGATCTTCAAAAAAAGTGCTTTTATATAGACTTCTTCTCACAGCTGATTTTGATAACGTAATTGCACTTGCGATTGGTTTGCCCAAAACCGGCATTTTATCCAAAACAGATGTTACATTTTTTTTAGCTGCAATATATTCCTCGTTTGTTCTAAGATTTGATAAATAAGTTGACATTGCACCAACGTTTTTAGATATAGACATTTTATTGTCATTTAAAATTACAATAAGATTATCCAAATCTTTACTTACGTTATTAAGTCCCTCATAAATCATACCACCAGTAAATGCACCATCTCCGACCATGGCGATAACTTTACCTGGTTCACCTTTTATTTTTTTTGCAATAGCTGCACCCACTGCAACTGATATAGAAGTACTTCCATGCCCTGCAATAAAAGCATCATGAATACTTTCATTTGGCGATGGAAAACCTGAAAGTCCTTCATTTTTTCTCAGTTTATCAAAACCATTTTTTCTCCCAGTGTAAATCTTATGTGTATAACACTGATGTCCAACATCAAAAATAAATTGATTAAGTGGTGTTGGAAAATAGTAGTGCATAGCTGTTATAGCTTCAACTGTACCTAAATTTGCAGAAAGATGCCCCCCAGTTTTTGAAACTTTATCAATCAAAAACTGACGCACCTCATCACAAAGTTCGGGAAGTTGACTCATTTTTAAATCAGCTACATCTTCACTTCTATTTATAGTATCTAAAATTTTATAATTCATAATTTTTATCCTTACATAATTGATGCAACAATTATGCCAACAATAATACCACCAACTACTTCTAATGGTGTATGTCCCAGCATTTCTTTTAATTGCTTAACCTGTGGCATTTTTTGTTCATCAAAATGTGCTTTTTCAAGCCACATGTCAACTATTTGATTTAATATTTTTGCTTGTTCTCCCGCTGCTCTTCTTACACCCATTGCATCATACATTACAACTGCGGCAAAAATTATAGATATTGCAAAACTTGGAGATTCCACTCCGCATAATTTTCCTGTAGCAATTGTCATTGCTATAACAAGAGCTGTGTGTGAGCTTGGCATTCCGCCTGCCCCAACCATTCTTTCCAGTTTTAAATTTTTGGTAAGATAAAAATTTATAATTGTTTTTAATACCTGTGCTGTAAGCCATGAAAAGAATGATACTCTTATGATGTAATTGTTTACTATTCCATTTACAATTTCCAGCATATAATTTATCCTTTTATTTTTTTCTCTCTGATAATTTTTTTGTGTATTCTATAATCTGACTGGATTTATCTCCAAAGTAAGAATACAGTAAATCATTTGACTGCTGTGTAAGCTCTTTAACTTGTATTTTAGAATCTTCCAATCCGTAAAGTGATATAAATGTAGATTTACCATTTTCTGCATCACTTCCTATTGGTTTACCAAGTTCTTCCTGATTTCCTTCAACATCAAGAATATCATCAACGATTTGGAATACAAGACCTGTATTTGCAAAAAATACATTTATAGCTTCTGTTTGCTCTTTCGTTAAATTGCATCCTATACTTCCCAATTTACCACATAAAGAAATAAGTTGTCCTGTTTTATTTCTATGTATTTTTGCAAGTTGTTCTTTGTTTGCCTTTTCTGTTTCAAACTTCAAGTCAAGTTCTTGCCCATAAATCATTCCCTTAGGGCCAATTGCGGCACAGATGTCCTTAATAGCCTGTACTTTTTCAGTTTCATTAAAATCATTTGAATTTACTACTGTTTCTATACCACATCCAATAAGTGCATCTCCGGCAAGCAAAGCAATATTTTCCGGAAAAGCTTTATGGCAAGAAGGTTTTCCTCTTCTCATGTCATCATTATCCATACATGGCAAATCATCATGTATAAGTGAATAACAGTGCACCATTTCAACAGCACAAGCCAAATCTTTATATCTTGTCCAGTCCATGCCACACATATCAGCTGTGAGATAAATTAGCATTGCTCTTACTCTTTTGCCTGCGTTAAGCAAAGAGTATCTTGCAGCTTGATTAACTTGGCTATCATCATAAAAATACAAGTCGCAGTTTTTTACCAAAGCTTTTTCTGTTTCTTGTAAATATTTATTTATCATTATCTAAACTCCTTCATACATTTTAGAGTTGATTTCTTCAATCTTAATTGAGGCAGATTGCAATTTTTCACTGCAAAAATTTATAAGCCTTGCCCCTTCTGCATATAATTCAAGAGATTCATCAATAGAAACCTGATTTTCGCTTAAAATTTTGGAAATTTGCTCCAATCTTTCCATTGCCTGTTCAAATGTCATATTTATGAATTTCCTTTCTACTTTATAGTTTTTGTGCTTTCAACTATGCAATTGAGCTGTTGACTGTGTGTTCTTACAACAATCTTATCATTTTTATTTATTTTCTGCGTAGAAATAACGGCATTATCGTTCTTAAATACCAAAGAATAACCTTTTTTTAAATTTTGCAAAGGGTTATCGTTTTCTATTTTGTCAGATAAAAAATTCAGTTTCTGAATATTTTTATCAATGTTGTTTTTTATATTTTGAGTAATAAATCTACGATAGTTATTAATCTTATCTTGATTTTTTTGACATAAAACTTTTACATTATTAAAACCAGATGAATTTTTTATAATTTCTAAGTTAGACTTTTCTTTTGAAATTTTATCAATTGTCTGTGAATATATATTTCTATCTAACATTGCTATTTGATATTGAAGTGATTGTATATCCGGAAAAACTACTTCTGCAGCAGCAGTTGGTGTTGCAACTCTCTTATCGCAAATATAGTCTAAAATTGTCCAGTCAATCTCATGTCCAACAGCACTAACTGTTGGTTTATTACAGTTAAATGCACATCTCGCAATATCTTCATCATTAAATATCCACATGTCTTCTTTACTTCCACCACCACGTGCAATTATGATTACTTCTACGTCTGCTCTGGAATTTAAATTATTTATTGCATTTATAATTGAAGTTTTTGCATTGTCTCCTTGAACTCCACATGGTGCTATAACAAGTTTTGCACAAGGAAATCTTCTGTTTGTAACACTTATAATATCCTGCAACGCTGCACCTGTCGCAGAAGTAGCAACTCCAACTATAAATGGATATTGTGGTAGCTTTTTCTTGTGTTTTTCATCAAACAAACCTTCGCTGTTAAGCTTTTCTTTAAGCTTTTCAAGTGCGAGATGTTTAAGTCCAATACCACTTGGGAACATATCTGTTGCATAAAGTTGATATGTTCCATCACGTTCATATAAACTAACCTTGCCTTGTACAATGACTTTCATACCATTTTCAGGCAAAAACCCTAATTTTTTATTATATGTGCTAAACATCACTGTTTTTATTAAGGCTTTATCGTCCTTTAATGCAAAATAGTAATGTCCTGATTTATAGTGATTTACAAAATTTGAAATTTCCCCTTCAACTGCTATATCTAACAAATTAAAATCTTCTTCTAATATGCTTTTAACATAATTATTTAAAGCAGTAACGGTTAAAGTTCTATCCATAAATCACCTTTCTTGCTGCAACAGCAGCTACACCTATTGCATTATCCTGAGAAAATAAAGCTTCTACAAAATAAGAGTTGTTAAGTTTTTTTAAAATAATTTCTCTTATTATATCGCTACTCATAACTCCGCCAGCAAAAACAATTGGCAAATCTCCATACAACTCTCTTGCGTTTTGTGCCATTTTTAAAAGTGTTTTTGCAATAAAGGATAAGCAATATTTGCATATATATTCATTATTATAACCTTGTTGTATCAGTTTATCACATTGATTTTCCAGTCCCGACAAGTTGCAGTTAAGACCTTTTACACTAACTTTAGGTGAAAATTTCTCATCACATGCTGCCGCCATTTTTGATACATAGACACCAGCTGGAAATGAAAATCCCAGCTTAACACCGAGCCTATCAACAGCTTGTCCTGCAAACAAATCTAAAGATGAACCAACTGTATCTTTGATTTTACCTTTTTCAACCAAAATCATATCCGTTGTTCCACCAGAAACATGAAAAACAATAATTTTTTTATTATACAGTTCCTCATTGTTAAGATAGAATAAAGCACTATTTAGATGTCCGTCCTGGTGAGTTGTTTCTATAACAGGTATATTTTTTACCACTTTTATTGCCTGAGAAATAACCTTACCTACCAAAAAACAAGGCATATAAGAATTCTCTTCATTTGTAGGTTTTACTGATACACCAACAGCTTGTACATCAGACAAATCAAATTTACTGTGTACAAGCTCTAATACTTCTATTAAATTTTTTATGTGTCCAAATACTGCATCTTGTTGACGTAACCCACATTCCCCTTGTTTTACTGTCAAAAAATGCTTTTCATTAAGTACTACTTGTTTTTTTTCGTAATCTATGACTGATATTGATGTTGCATAGTTACTTGTATCAATACCTAAAGCTAACATTAGTTTTCACTTTTATCTTTTGCAATTGCACCCAAAACACCATTAACAAACTGATAATCGTTGTCACCAGCAAATTTTTTGCAGATTTCAACAGCTTCATTAATAATGATACTATCCATATCTTTTTCTTCAGAAAATAGCATTTCAGCCACACTTAATCGAAGAATTGCACTTGCAACTCTTGAAATTCTTGATTGTGTCCATTTTTGGAGTTTGCTTTCAATAACGTCATTAACTTCTTCTGCGTGATTGTAGTAGTTGTTTATGAGACTAATAGCAAAAGAATCTAGCATATAATCTTCGTATTCTGGTACTTCTTGAGTCAGTGTCAAAATTTCTTCTATGTCATTTGAGCTGAATCCTGCTTCAAATACAGCAATAAATGCGTTTTCTCTAGCCTTACGTCTTGTTATCATAAAATTTTACCTTCCTGTTTAATATTCCCTCCCATCGTCAATGGTGGGAGGGATATATAATTTTCATTTTATTACTTTAGATTTCTGCCTGTATACCTACAACAATAATGTTAACTTTTGAAACAGCAACTTCTGTCATGTTTTGAACACTTGCCTTAACAGCTTCTTGAACATTTTTGCAAACAGTTGGAACTTTACTGCCATATTTTACAACAATATTCACATTCAATTCTGCAACACCGTCACACATATTAACATCAACAGCTTTTGGCAAATTTGTTTTTGCAAAAATACCTCTTACGCCAGAAGATCCTGTGGAAACTTCAGCAACTCCATCAACTTCCAAAGCTGCAAGTTTTGCAACCTTTTCAATTACTCCGGTAGATATATATAAGTTGCCAATTTTTTGGTTTGTTTTTTTAACTTCCATATTGTATACCTCCGTATATGCTGTATATTATACCACTATTTATTAAATATAACAACACTATTTTACTTCAATTACAACAATATTTTGTGAATTGATAGTAGTTTTATTCAAAACTATATCTCTTATTTGTGCAACATTCTGTTTTGTAAGTTCATTTCCAGCCACTTTGACAGCAACTGTTATTTTACCGTCGTTTATAAACGCAACACAGTCTGTAAAACCTTTTGCTTTTACAAGGTTTTCTATATCAGTTTCAGTTGTTATATCCTGAACTATGCTGGATAATTTTTCTGTTGCATCTTTCTTTTCTTCTTCGCTTATTTTTGCATTTTTCAATGTTTTTTTCAACACATCAAGAGCTTCATCACGAGATTTTTGTCTTGATAATCTTGTTTCTTCAAAATATTTTTCAGCAGATTTTTCAGATGTTGCAACCAATTGTGCATCACCATAATTTTTTGTTTCTTCTTCGGTTGATGTTTCTAATAGGTCACCTTCTGAATTTATTGCAGTTTTTTCAATAAAATCATAGTTACTAAGGTCTTCTGCCGGTGCATTTGTATTTTCTGTCATAATATGTAAATCTGCTCCTGCTCGTGAATATTGCCAATTTAGGTATACAGCAACTACTAATGCCATTGATAATGCCATAAGTGTTATTTTTCTTTGTCTGTCCAATTTTTTCATAGTTAAAAGCCTCCAATGTTTTATCGCATTTTTGTTACGCAAATTTTATGTGTTGGTACATTCAGCACAACTGATACTGAATTTGTAACTGCACTTACAACTGATACGTCATCTGCACCACTGCAAACAACTGCAACTCCTTGTATTGTGGGTTGTAAAACTTTTTCTACAAGAGCAGAATTATTTCCTGAATTATTTACAATCACCACTTCATTTTCAAAAGTATTTTTAGATACTTCTTGATTTCTATCTTGATTTTTATCATTTTTATAGTCATTTACATTTTTTTCTTTTTGTGCGTAAATATTTTCTTCTCCAGATTCCAAAGTTATCATAACTTTTACATTTCCCACACCATTTATTTCTTTAAGTAAAGATGTGATTTCTTTCTCTGTCTGAACCTTATATTCATTGATAGAATAATGTTCTGTAGATTTATTTCCTTTATTAGAAGAAAAGTCCATTTCACTTATTAAAATCAAAAATATACCGACTATTCCAATCACAATAAAAATATTTTGCTTTCCTTTTTGAGATATTTTCTCAATAATTTTCATAACATCAATTTTCACTTTTATTCTCCTATAACAACAACTGTTTCTGGACTTAATAAATCTTTTATACAATTTTCAACACTATTTTTATACTCTGATGAACATTGTATTTCTATTTTATCTATTGTTATATTGTTGCTTTGTTCTAATATATGCACCAAAACTTCATTATAGGATATGTTTTTTTCACTTAGCCTTTTTTTTATTAAATTTTCTATATCCATTTGTGTTTGCTCTATTATTATCTGCTTTGCATCTTCTGTATTTTGATATTGAGTGGTAATATCATTTATATTGTATGCTGCAAAATCAAATTTTATATCCATTACTGTCTTAAATATAATTACAATAATATATATTGCAATCACAAAACGTATCGTTTTTTCTGTAACTTTGAAACAGCCCATATTGTATAAAATACCAGTTACAAAAATACATAAACAAAGAGTGCCAACCACAGATGTAATCTTTTCCATTTTTTAAGCTCCTTGTGTAACTTTTATCATTATTGTTAATGAAAAAATCAACAAAATCATAAATAAGACCAACATCGACATTAAAACTTCTATAACATTTTTAAAACAGGATAAAATGTCTGATGCCGATTTATTTTCCAATATATTGCTAAGTGCAATCATTGCATAATATCCAATCCAGTTAACTACAAGTGTTATCAAGGTTGGTAAAAATATATTTAAAATAATAGCAATTCCTAAAATCCCAAAAAATCCTTTTAAAACTCCCATACTTGCATACACACTTCCAACTGCACCTTGTAAGGCAGAACCAATTATAGGAACTGTACTTGTAACAAGAAATTTTCCTGTTTTTAGTGCTAAAGAGTCTTGACTTTGAGTAATAGTAGTTTGCAAAGATAAAATAAAACACAATATAGAAACTACTGATGTCATTATTATTTTTACGGTCTTTGAATAAAATTCACATATAGCATTTAAGTTTAATATATCAGATATAGAATTAGTTATCCCCAGTGCCAAAAACAACTTAACTGATGGTACTATATATCTTATACAAAAATCAGCTGTAACAATTACACTTAAAAGAAAAAAACCCGTATATACAGTTGATGTTATAAATTCTCCTCCTGCAAATGAAATGCTTGCAAAAATAGGTATAAATGTAACCATAAAATTTTTTATATCCACAAGTCTGTTGATTATCATATCCGTAAGATTTAAAAAATCATCAAATATATTGCAAAAAACAATAAGTACACACAAAATATTTATAAATTTTATTATTTCTTTAGAGTTATCTGAAACAAAGAAATTTAAAAAAGACGATAACAACAAAATAGCTGCTATTTTGCAAAAAATTTTTAAAGGTTTTGTTGCATTATCTTTAATTGCATTTTTCGCAACATCCCATAATGTTTCAAATGGATATTGTTTTAACTCATTAAAATCGATATTATTTTGTTCGGAAAACTCTGATATTTTTTCTTCGTACGTATTTGTCTGCGCTGATACCGGAATTACCAATAAAAAAACAGCCATAAAAGCAATTATTATTTTTTTCATAATCAACCTATTAAACGTTCTATAATTTCAAATACCTGCAAAAATACTGGCATAGCTAAAAGCAATACAGTTATACGCCCTGCAAATATTATTTGATTGGAAAGTGATTTATTATTGCAATCAAGTGCCATATCAGATACAAATTGTGTTATAAAACCTATTCCAATAGCTTTCAAAATAATATCTACGCCTGTAAATGATATTCTCTCAGCAATATTTTTCACATAATCTATTGTGTCACTTGCTTGTCTCAACATATAAAGCAGGACAACAATACAACTTGCAGAGGTTATAATTATTGTTATTTCTTTGCTAAAAGTTGGTATACTGCTAACCATTACCACGACTATTAAAATTAAAATTGCTATTTTAAAAAATTCCATAATTTACAACTCAAAAAGATATTTTATAGTGACAAATAATTCTTTAATTTGTGTTATTACCATCATAAGCACAACAATTAAGCCCGTAAGTGTTGTAAGCATTGCTTGGTCTTCCCTGCCACTTCGTATTAAAACTTGATTTAATACTGCAACAATTATGCCGATAGCTGCTATTTTAAAAATTAAATCCACTTCCATTTTGTATCTCCTGTCATATTAAATATATGGCGATAAATGAACCAATTGATATTCCATATATTAAATTTATTTTTCTGTTTTCTATATATTTTTTATAATAATCTTGCTGATTTCTATTTAACTCTTTAATGTGATATTCAAAATATTGTTTTTCCGATATACTATTTCTTTTGCCGAGATTTTCATAAAAATCACATATATAATCAAGTATTTGTTTATCTACATATAAATTTT
>JAHHUD010000019.1 GCA_020024185.1 Oscillospiraceae bacterium
CTTACAAATATCACTTATTATAGTTTCTTCTTTAAAATATCTGATAAACCCATTTGCAAATATATATTTAATTTGAAATACTCCTATTGCAATTACCAAAAATGTTAACAACCATGTAACATAGTTAAGTATAAGTAATATTTTGTCACAATATATAAATCCATAGTCAACTAAAACATTTAGTATATAACCATTAAGTGTATTTCCTGTAACTGTGCTAACCAATAAAATGGATAAAAATATAAATGTAGTTACAACAACTATATTTACTTCAAATCTCCAGTTTTTAACAGTATAGAATGGATTTATATCTTCCATATCTTTTATTGGGAAAATTATTATAAAAAATACAATCGCAATAGTGCCAAGTAATAGTGACCACATGGTAAACTCATTATATTGATACCAAGAAGTAATAAAAGATGATATTGCGCCATATGTACCAACTTTTTCTGGTATAATATATGAAATCTCAATATTTGATGGAACATTTATGTGTATTTTACTTATAAGTGTATCATAATCGTATTCATCAAAAGTATAGTTATATGATTGCGAAATAATATCTGATATATTAAAATTTCTAAATACATCATTTAATATATTACCATCTCTATGAAATACGCTATTTCCATCATAATTTAATTTTGCATAGAAAGTATATTTTTCATTTGATTCTTCATTTATTAAGTTTATGTTATTTGAAATTGTTTTACCTGTTTTTGTATTTAATGCCTTAAACACAAATGATTGGTCATTATATAAAAGCTTCTTACTATGTTCTATTTCAGCTTTAAGATTTGCTAACACTGTTTTTTTAACACTCTCTGATATATCTTCATCAAAAGTTAGTATTTCATATTCCGGGTCAAGTGTTTCAGCTAAATCCATTGAAAACAAAGCAAATGTATCAGAGTAATACCTATCAATTTTATCTATTCTCTTCAAATTACAGTTTACTTTTGCATTATCATATACGCTTAAAATACAAACAATAATAACTGTTAATAAAGAATAAAAACTAATTATAAATATATTCTTTCTTTTGTTCATATATATACCTTACATCTTCTCTATTTTATATCCAATTCCCCATACAACTTTTAAATATTCTGGTTTTCTTGGATTTATCTCTATTTTTTCTCTTAATTTTCTTACATGAACCATAATTGTTTCTGTATTAATTGCTTCTTCTTGCCAAACAGCTTCATATATTTCTTCTGCAGAATACACTCTTCCTGGATGACTCATAAGTAATTTTAATATTTGAAATTCCTTTGCTGTAAGACGCACATCTTTGTTATTGATATGCACCTCTTTGGTATATTGGTCAAGCTCTAAGTTGCCAACAACTAATTTATAAGAATTACTTTGACATTCATTATTTTTCAACTGAATAATCTGGTCATATCTTCTTATATTAGAATTTACACGAGCAATAACTTCCATTGGCTCAAAAGGTTTTGTAACATAATCATCTGCGCCAATATTTAATCCCATTATTTTATCCATATCTTCAGATTTTGCACTTAGAAATATAACTGGAAAATCATACTTCTCTCTGAGTTTCATAGTCATTGTTATTCCGTCCATAACTGGCATCATAATATCAACTATTGCCAAGTGAATTTCGTTATTTTCAATTATTTCCAACCCTTGTTTTCCGTTTTCTGCCTGCAAAACAACATATCCTTGATTTTTTAAAAATATATTTAAAGTATCTCTTATGCCTTTTTCATCTTCCACTATTAGTACTGTATGCTTCACTTAAATATCATCCTTTTATATTATTCTTATACATATATATTAACTCATTTTCACATAAAACACACTAACTTTCTTGTGTTTTTATATTATATCTATAATATACTGCTCCACCTATAACTAAAATAGCAGTAATGCACAAAATAATAACAGCACCTGTATAGTTTCCGTGTTTAATGGAATGTGACAGGTAGGTTGATGTAATAATGCTTGGGATTCTGCCTATGGTTGTAATAGCAACCCATGCTGTCAATTTAATCTTTGCCAAACTTGCAACATATGTTATTATATCTTTTGGTGTTCCTGGTATAAGAAAAATTATAAAAATAAAAAAAATACTTTTTTTAGTGGATAATAGTTTTTCCACTTCCTCTATTTTTGATTTATCAAACATACATTCAATAATTTTATGTCCAAATTTTTTGACAATAAAATAGACAAGTATAGTACCTATAGCAGAGCCTATCAAACAAACAACTGTACCCCACAAACTGCCAAATATATACCCACTTGCTAATTCCAAAGGCTCACCTGGCAAAAATGCACATATTATTTGAACTATTATCAATAAAATCATCGCAACAAGCTTTGGAATAAACGGCATTGTTTCTATTTTATTTATCAACTCTTGAATATCTACATAAAAAAATCCATATAATGTTACAGCAACAATTAATAATATTAAACCAATCTTTGATAGTAACTTCAATTTGTTTGACTTTTTCATATAACTTAACCTCTCTATGTTAATATGATAAATTTAAAAGTTAAAATAAAAGATGTGGCATTTCTTAAAAATTTCTTAAGCCTATCTTTAAAATTTATATATCTTTAAATTTGATTTATCCAATTATATATAGCTTATGTAAATACGGTATTTTTTGTTTATAAATATTGATAAAATAAAAAACAGATAGTTAATTTTTTAGATTAACTATCTGTTTTTTATAAATAAATTTTATACACTTTTATGATAGGATAGCATTTTCTATACATTTGGAGGCATAAGTTGAAAACCTTACATTTTTATCCTGGCTAAAACTTTGAACAGCTTTTATCAATCCAATAGTTCCAATAGACATTAAATCCTCATTGTCTATTGATGAATTATAATATTTTTTTACAACATGTGCCACTAATCTTAGGTTATGTTTTATCAAATTATCTCTAGCTTTTAAATCTCCTGCAAAATACTTTTTAAACTCTTCTTTTTCTTGTTTTGGCGACAATGGGTCCGGAAGAACTCTACTTTCAAGATGTAATGCCAAAAAAAGCATATTTGCTAAAACTATTCCTATCACTGTACTAAACATATGCTACCACCTTTCTATATTTTTATTGTACGAAAATATAAATCGGATTATTACAAAAAGCCTTGCTAATATATAGCAAGGCTTTATTTATTCTGGAATTATATCTATTATTGCATTAACTGTTCCAAATGCAGCATTATAAATATCAATATCGTTGTGTAAATTTGAGTATTCAAATGGATTAAGCATAAATCCATATTCATTTAAAACACTAGGAGCTATGTTATTTCTCAAAACATAGAAATAAGCATATTTATGTCCTCTATTTCTTCTGTTTGTTGCCTGTGAAATTCTTTCAGCCATAATCTCTGCCATATATTTACTTTGTGGAGAGAAATAATACACTTCACTTCCAGAATATTTTGAACCGTCTACAGTGTACTCTAAACTATTGTGATGTTGAGAAATATATAAATCTGGTTTAACTTCGTTTATCATGTTTCTTCTATCCATCAAGGTTGGAAAAGAATCATCTGTCCTTGTCATATAAACAGTTGCACCAAATTCTTCAAGTATTTCCTTTGTAGCAATAGACACTGCAAGGTTCAAATCTTTTTCATACGGTGCGATAATTCCTCCCACTGGAGGTGCACCTGTATCCTTTCCACCGTGTCCAGCATCCAGCATAATCCTAACGCCTGCTAAAGGTTTATCTCCTTCAGTTTTATGTGGAGATTTTTTTAGGTATACCTTTATTAAATCACTCTCAGGATACTCTATATGATATCCCCATAGTTCATTTTCCGGATTTTTTTGCAAAGTAACAAGTATGTTTTCCCCTTCTTGCTGCAAAGTATATGCTGTAAAAAATCTGCTTTCAATATTCTGAGTGTATGGTTGAGTTGGTTGTGCCATATACTGCGTAGACAATGTACTATTAAGTATTCTTAATTCCAATTTTTCTTCGTCATCATATGATATAATTGCCGGTTTGCCCGTTATATTAATCGTTATATACTCATTTTCATCTTCAATTTTTTCTTGACTTAGATAAGATAATTCTGGCTGTACATATTCTTTTTCATCTACAAATTCAACGTTTTTTGCAAGAATATATGCTCCATTTGAAAGCTTATAAGCCCATGTGTTTTTCCCACCACGTTTTGTTTGCACATTATCTTCTACAACTAACTGAACGTCCTTTTCAAGTCCCGCAATTATTTCATTATCATCATCAGGATTTGATAATACACTTGTCAGTTGATTTACAGTTTTTATGATTTGTCCTTTTTCTGCTTTTTGTGTTTCGTCCCATTGTGGTTTTGAAATTACACCACCAGAGCTAGTATAAGATTTTTTAGTTACAACTCTTTTTATTGTATTTCCATTTTGAGAAACTTCAACTATATTATCACCTTCGTTAAGTTCTATAAATAGTCCAAATGTACCATCAACAGTTGTTTTTACCTGTTGCCCATTAACTAATACTATACTTTCTGGTTCAGCAACTCCGGTAACAAATAATCCTTTATAGTAAGTCGAAGTGTCTTCTTTTGGATTTGAGACAAAAAATTGATTATCTACTTTAAACCCAAATTTTGTAAAATCTTTTGATGTATTTATTACATTTTGATACAAACTTAAATCAGTATCTGGACAGGTATAATCAGTAAGTATCATACCATCTAACTGAGAAAAATTAGATAGTATAAATAAGTCTCCCAAAAATGTTTCTGAGTTATTATTAATTAAGATAATTTCTTTTTGAAAACTTCTATTTTTCAGTTGATGATATTCTTGTCTTGTTATATTGTTAAATAAATATAAATCTGGTCCCCCTATTTGTTGGACTTTATCTGCATCAACTGTGTCTTCTAAATTTAACCCTAAATAATATTTTTTATAGTTTTTACTAATAACTTGTTTTAATTGTTTTAAATATTCATAAGGAGCATCATAGTTTTCAAGCAATACACCAGATGGTGAATATTTTTTATTTAACTGAGAAATATATTCTGTTAAGTCATCAGTGGTCATATTACTACAATCAATTTTTAACATTATTTGAATTTTATTTTTTCTCAATTCTAATTTAATATTTTCTATTATATCTTTTTTTTGTAAATATTCTAAATTCTGAAAATCATCATCATAAAGTGGGTCTATATATTTTTTCTTAAGACTATCAAATTCAATAATAGCTGTATTTATTTTATTTTTTACAAAATAATCAGATAATTCTCTTAATTTTACATCAAAAACATTTTCACTGTCTTTTGCAGAAAAAACAGTCTCTATATTAAGAGTAGATGCTATAATTTTTTCATCTTCTAATATAAGTTGTTTTCCACTACTAAAGAAAGAAGTAATTGAAAAAATAACTCCAACTACTATAACTATAGATATTAAAATAAGTAAAAATATTTTTTTCTTCATAAGCTTTCTCTCTCTTTTGATTCTCTTATATCTATATTACCACAAAGAATGAAAAAAATTAATGTAATTATATTAACAAATAAATAATTTTATTTGTTAAATTAGCATTTATAAAAAACGGCATGACATTTATTAGTCATACCGTTTTACAGTTAAATACATGAAATATTAATAAATCAACAATAGGTTTATTTGATAATAATATTAATCATTTTTAATTGCTGTAAGTGCACTTATCTTAACAGCTTTATTTGAAGGGAAATAACCTGAAAGTGTACCAACCAAAGTTGCAAATCCAACACCTATAAATGATAGCCATATTGGAATTATAGAAATATAAGTTTTAGTAATTTCTCCGTCCATCATCATTCCACCTTGCATCATAACTGAATTAGCAAGATAGTTTAACCCAAAGGAAATTAAATAGCAGATAATAACACCTATAATTCCGCCTATAAATCCAATTCCTGCAGACTCTAAAAGGAACATAGCTCTTATATTCTTAATTTCACATCCAAGAACTTTCATTATACCAATTTCTTTTCGACGTTCATATATAGCCATTGTCATTGTATTTGCAATACTTATAGCAGCAACAAGCATTGATATACTGCCAAGTCCTGCAAGAATAAGCTGTATTGTTTTAGTGCTTTTCTTCATTTCTTCCAGCATTTGAGTTGGAGATGATACTTCATAACCCATATCTTTTATTGTGGTCAAAACATCTTCAACATCTTTTATATCGTTAACTTTTACAACTGCTTTTTTATATGTTTTCTCTTTATTTCTTGGTCCTTGAACTTTTATCTTATTAACTTTAATATATTCTTTTTCAAGTTCCAAAAGGTCTTCAATATTCATAATGAATCCACCATAAGTCTCATAACCTCTGGCATAGTCTTCTTTTACAATACCGACAACTTTCATAGGTTTTTCTATTATTTTTGAATTTTCTTCTTGCCCTATAGCTGTTAGCACTATTTTATCTTTATAAAGATTCACAAATGGGTCTTTTACAACACCATTTTCATCTGGAAATTGACTTACAGAGTCATGTGGCCATTGTTTTTTAGGGTCACGGAATTGATATGCAGCATATTGACCAGCCAGAACAGTATATGGTTTATCATTATCTGTTAAAAATCTGCCATCTTCAAGTGTATAGCCGTATTCGTCAATCGCTTCACGATACATACCAATTACATTGTCACCAATCCAGGCATCACACTCATATTTGCCTGTTTTGCCACCTTTAATTTTTATAGAGTTAAGATACTCAGATTGATATATTGGTGTTGCTATTTTAACATTTGGAATTTCTTTAAATTGCTTAATAACCGCATCAGTAATAGGTTCCTGCTCTTTTTCATTCCTATAGTTATATATATCTATACGAGTTAAATCTTCAAAATTCTTTATCATATCTTCATTGCTTTTATTAATAGCAACGCCGATTGAAACCATCATAACTATAGAACAAGTACCTATTATTACACCAAGAACTGTAAGAATAGTTCTACCTTTTCTTCTTTTGAGGTTACTTCTTGAAAGATTTAATAAATCAGATATCCTCATCTTCGTCCTCTATCATTTTTTTAGCTTTCTGTTTTTTGTAGAAAATAAAACCACCAACTGCACCTGCTATAACAACAATAGACACTATAACTGCAACCCATGGGAAACCACTTTCTTGTACAATTTCTGGTTCAACAATTGGTAAATCCATACCTGAATCCATAGCTTCCATAACTTCCATAGAAAATTCTTTTTCTATTTTATTTTGTACACCTTTACTATCTTCGTATGTGATAATAACTTTACCACTTGCTGTACCTGGTTGGTCAATTGTAAAATATATATCAGCTGTATTTTCGCTTCCTGGTTCAACATTACCAACAAAAACTGTTTGTGGTCCATTAATTGCACTGGACTCTACTTCTGCTGTTACATTATTTACGCTTGTTTTACCTTTGTTAATAAGAAATACAGAAATATTACTTTCTTCGCCAGCTGATATTGTTTCCATGTATTCAAGCTTTGAAATATCAAATTTTGTTTCTTGTTGAACATTTATAGCAACATCTTGCTGAGTTGTATATGTTTTTCTTTCGCCTTTTACATATGCTTCAAATTCATAAATAACTTTTACAGGCAAACTTGAAACATTATTATCAATACCAGTAACTACAAGTTCAAATGAGTGATTTATTTTACCGTTTTTATCAACTTTTCCTATTAAAGCTTGACTGTTGCCAGATGCCATTGCGATACCTGCTGGCAATTCAACTTTAACAGAAACATTTTCCAATGGAATAAATTGTGATGTATTTGTTGCTGTTGTATTAAGTGAAAATTCTTTACCAACATATGCAACACCGCCATAGTTTGCACTGTTAAGTATAACTTTTGGTTCCGGAACATCGTCTACTGCTTGTGTAATTGTAAGCTTGAGAGTTGATTGAGGAACAGCAAGTGGAATTTCTTGTCCTCCAACATTCTCTATATAACTTACATCAAATGATGCTTCTGAAGAACCACCGTTGTATGTAACATCATGGAAAACTATTGAATAAGCAAGTATTTTTCTATTATCCACTGTTCCCACATCTCTCACTTTATAAGATATGTTATTTATATCATTATTAATAAATGAACCTTGAGATAATCTAGCTCTAACTTGACTTGGTGGGTTATTAAGGTACAATACACGATTATCTACAACACTGATTGCAAGTTTAATTTTTTGACCTGGTTTAACAGTTGAAAGTTCATTACCATTTACATCAAGGATAACATAGTTTTGAACAAAAACTTCTTTTGAGCCATCAATAATCATATTTTCATTAGAAATTGATGGTGTAACAGGCTCTTTGTTAACTTGTGTAACATTATGTGTAAATGTTTTAAGTTCAACTGGAATTGTTTGACCTTTTTCGTCTGCATAGTTTGCTGTAAATGAAAACTCTTGATTTCCACCATTATATTTAACATCTGTAAATGTTATAGTATAGTTTATGCCGTCTGTAATACTATTTACTTTTACACTGTTAGAAGCAGCTGTAAATGAACATGGTAAAAGTGAAATTGTTACATTGCTGTCAGTAGCTTGTGTAGAGCTATTAAACTTAACTCTTTTATCCAAAACACTAATAGTAACAGTTTTGCCATTAGTTTCTTCAAGCATAGCATTACCTTCAACTTTAAAATCCACTATGTATGCATCCTGAGAATTATCAGCTGTTACTGAAACACTATTCACAGCTTTTGCCAAAATGTCATTTTCATTTGTTTGTGCAAAAGCAATCATACTAAATGCAGGCATTATAAATGTAATTATAAGTAATACCACAAGCACAAAGCTTACTACTTTTACAAATTTTTTATTATTTTTCATGTATTATTCCCCTTTTAATTATTTTCTACTTTTTCTTTATCATATTTAGTATCACTAATTATATGACCATCAACAAGAGTTACAACTCTCTTTGCTTTTTTAGCTAATTGAGGGTCATGTGTAACCATTACAAAAGTGATATTATTTTTTTCAGATATATCCAACAGCATTTCCATAACTTGTTCTGTTGTTTTAGAATCCAAGTTTCCCGTTGGTTCATCAGCAAATATAACTTTAGGATGTCCGACAAAAGCTCTTGCAATACCTACACGCTGTTGCTGACCACCACTAAGCTCTGTTGGCTTATGGTGCATTCTTGATTCCATATTCATTTCTTTGAGAATTGCTTTTGCTTTTTTTTCTCTTACACTTTTTTCAACTCCCTTAAACATAAGAGGAAATGCAACATTCTCTATTGATGTAAGAGTTGGCATAAGATTATATGACTGAAATATAAATCCAATAGTATTTTGTCTAAATACAGCAAGTTGTTTTTCTGTCATTTTTGAAATATTTTGTCCATCGATTACAACTCTGCCTTTTGTTGGTTTTTCCAAACCTGCAAGCTGATTTAACAATGTTGATTTACCACTGCCTGATGTACCAACAATACAGCAAAACTCGCCTTTTTCTATCTCAAGACTAACATTGTCCAACGCAACAACTTTTTCAGTGCCAACCTTATATACCTTTCTTAAATTTTCTACTTTTATCATATATTCACCCGTATATATTTTATAAAAAATATTTGACTGATTTTAATTTACATATATAATAGATAGTATGGCATATTTTGCATACCACTATAATGTATTCTGTATTATTCAAAATAGTACAGATTTACATAAATATATTACACATATATAAAAAAATAGTCAATACCTTTTTAGATAAAGTTAATAATTTATTTTTTTATTAATATTATATTATTAATTTTTTAACAATTACAAAGGAGATGATATTATTTCTATATTTTTTTATACATTGTCTTTTCTTTTTTTTATAAATGCTGTAGTTCTTACTCATCGTGGAAGTATAACTGTAGGTTTATTCATTATTTATGCACTTTTTGTTTGCTGTTTTATTATGGGCAAGTATCATTTATTGATTTTTAAACTAACTTCCCATGGATTTCTTTTTGTATTGAGAAATATTATTATTATAGCTATTATATGTTATATCGTTTGTATGGGAATTATCTTATCATATAGCCATACAAATGTAGATTATAAGGAAGATGTAGTCATTGTTCTTGGTGCTGGTGTTGTTAATGGAAAAGTAAGCAAGACATTACAAAGTCGTCTTGATGCATGTATTGACTATTATAATAAAAACAAAGATATTTACATTGTGGTTACTGGTGGGCTTACCAGACAAAAAGATACTACTGAAGCAGCTGCTATGAGGGAATATCTTATATCAAATGGAATTCCAGATAATATAATTATAGTTGAAGATAAATCTCAATCTACTTTTGAAAATTATAAATTTACAAAAAAGATTCTTGAAGATAAAAAGATAAAACATGATAGTATTGTCTTTGTCACAAACTCTTTTCATATATACAGAGCAAAAACATATTCTGAATTTTGTGGGTTTAAAAGCAGTCATGCTCTTAGCACAAAAACTGATTTGTTTGTATTTATACCTGCGTTAATTCGTGAAGTTTTAGGTGTTATCGATATGTGGCTGTTTAAACTACACTAATATAATATTTTATTTTCAAAATATTATATGTAAAAATAATCTATAATGAAAATATTATATATTATGTTACAATATATAATTTGCGAAAGCATAATATAATAATATATCATTAATATATAATTAAAACGTAAAGGAAATAATCACATGAATGAACTTTTATTAGCTGTTATACTCTTTTCTCTTGGTCTATTCATCATTATTAAAGGTGGAGACGCTTTTGTTGACGCTGCTGCTTGGATGAGCGAAGTTACAGGTATTCCAAAACTTATAGTTGGTGCAACTGTTATTAGCCTTGCAACAACACTGCCAGAACTCTTTGTTTCTGCTATTGCAACTAAAGACGGCAGTATTGGTATCGCAACTGGCAATGCCATAGGCTCTGTTATTGCAAATATCGGTATTGGTATGAGCATCGGTCTTATCATTATTCCAATGGCTATATCTCGTCGCTCTTTTGCTCCAAAAGCATTTGTAATGATTATTGTTACTGCTGCTCTTATGATTTGTGGATTAGATGGCAATATATCTTTATTGGATACTATTATTCTTTTGTCTTTGCTTGCTTTCTATATTTATTCAAATGTAAAATCTGCAAAAGAAGAATCTATGAATATTACAGAAGAAGAACGTCCAGAATGTAACAAAAAAATTGTAACATTCCGTATTTTTCAATTTGTTCTTGGCGCAGCTGGCATAATTATAGGTGCTAAATTATTAGTTGATAACGGTCAAATTATTGCAGCAGCTGTAGGCATAAGCGAAAAAGTTATTGGTCTTACAGTTATTGCAATTGGCACTTCTCTTCCTGAGCTTGTTACAGCAATTACTTCTGTTATTAAAAAAGATGCAGCATTATCTGTTGGCAATATTATTGGGGCAAACATTATTGATATGGCAATGATTTTGCCAGTATGTTCTCTCATTTCCGGTGGTACACTTGAAATTTCCAAACAAACTGTTTTTATTGACTTACCTGTTTCATTGGTTTTAATGGCTATTGTTGTAATTCCTACAGTAGTTCACACAAAATTTAAAAAATGGCAAGGCTGGTCAGTTTTGGCTTGTTATGTTGGATATTTAGTATATGTAACTACAAGTATGTAATTTGTTATAAACTAAAACATGGATTATTATGAAAAATTATATGAAAAAAAGTTATTTTAGATACATTCTTTATATTATACCAACCATACTTTTATGTTTTATACTCTACTTTCACTCAATATGTGGAGCTAGTATATTTTATGATATATATGTGAGTATAATTTCTATAATAGGGATTTTTATTCCGGGTATAGTATTTAAAAATATATTTTTTAAGAGTGATTATAAAAATATTGAGTTTACATTGGTATCTGTACTTGGATTTTCTTTTTTCTCATTAATTTCACTAGTTGCCTCATATACTCATTTTCATATAATCATTCATAGTTATGTTTTGGTAATGACAATTTTGTTTTTATTAAATATAATAAAAAATAAAAAATTTAATAAAAATCAAATATTCTCTTGTATAAATAATAATATATTATTTTTTAATATATGTATTCTATATATTTTTTTAAACGCATTGTGGAGTGTTAGATACGCTCATCCTATACAAGTTGGACAAATAACACCTAGCCAAGACTTTTTTTGGAATTTAGGTAATGTTCAAAGTATTAACAAAGGATTTCCTGTTGCAGATTTAAGAGTTAGTGGTGTAACTTTAAGCTATCATTTTCTAACAGAGCTTATTCATTCTGGCCTATCGATATTAAGTGGTGTAAGCTCTTATGATATAGTTGCATTTTATGGATTTGCACCAATTGCTATTGCTTTAACAGGTTGTCTTTATGAACTTGGTATGAATTTATCCAATCATAAAAAATTATATTGCATAATTACATCTTCAATACCTTTATGGATAGGATGTGCAAGTCTTTATAAAATTTTAGAAAATGGGCTTAGCAGATTCGGTAACAATATAACTATTCATACTATTTCCAATATAAATGGTCAAGCAACAGCTTTCTTCTGTTTATCTGCATTTTTACTCTTATTCAAAACTTTCTTTTGTTCTAATAAAAATGTAAATATATTTGGTCTTTTTGCTACTGTCCTGTCTTTTTATCTATTAACTTTTTCAAAAAGTCCACAAGCTGCAATAATATCCATAGCATTTGCTTTATCTACTATTATTTATTATGTAATTTCTCTTATTGTATCCTCAAAAATTAATATAAATATCAGTAAAGTTATATTCTTTTTAGTTATTACGGTTGGATTTTTTATTACATATATATTATATTTTTCATCTGGGGCAAATTCCAGTATGGCATTTTCCTTAACCGGAACTTTGAAATCTTATTATCTATCCAATATATTAAATCTTTTAATGGTTAAGTTGCCTTCATTATGGCAGATTACACTTCCTGTTTTGTATATAATTCAGTCGTTTATGATGGCTCCTGCTGTTTTTATTATGTGGGTTATAACCGGAATATATGATTTAGTAAATATTAAAAAAATATCATTGTTTAATTTACTTCTTCATTCAACAATATTTGGTGGATTTATAGCTTTTTATATATTTGAACACTATTCTTCCAGTCAGATTTATTTTGCAAATATCGCTTTATTCTGTATGGGTTTGTTGTTTATTGAATCAGTTTTTAAACTATTTAATAGTAAATTAAGCTGTAAAAATATTTTTAATTATTTTACTAAGTTTTTAAAAATTACTATTTCAATTTTATGTTCAGTAGGTATTATAACAAGTATCTTATTTTGTTTTTATCTTATTAAGTCAGTACCTAACTATCTTTTGGGTACTTCTGTTGACCAATATCATATACCACTTAACAAAGATGAAGAAGTTGCTTGTAAATGGTTATCGGATAATATGTCAGATGATAAGTTGTTTGCAACAAATAGAATGCACACAGGAAATTCTCTAGAAGGACTATCTAATGTTTATACAGGCTTATCGGGAAAACAAGCCTATTGTGAAAGTTTTAAATATGCTGTATCAAACATGGGTGACCAAGGTGGAGAAGTATATAATAAATACTACAAAATGTGTGATTTATTTAACCCAACTAAGTCGCAAAATGATATAGAAAAAATTTGCAAGGAATGTAATATTTCATATATTATTTTTAACCCATTATCTCCAGGTAGTGATATAAACTTACAATTTATGGATGTTGTTTTTCAACAAAATAATATTAAAATTTATTACACAGGTATATAAACATAAAAACCAGCTCAGTATTAATTGAGCTGGTTTTATATTTTAAATATTAATCCACATATTCATCACAGAATTTGCAACGCACTCTGCCATTTTCACCTTTAACATAAACTGGCTTTGTTCCATCTTCCATATTTGTAATACAGTTACGATTTTTACATTTAACGTCAAGTTTAACCACTTCGTCATGATTATCTTTTTCTGCATTTAAGTCAAGATTTCCCATGCCAAGTAAAGAAAGTATTAATGCCATTCTTACAAAAACACCATTACCTGCTTGTTCAAAATATTTTGCTCTTTCGTCATCATCAACAGATAATGTTATTTCGTTAACTCTTGGAAGTGGATGTAATATAGCCATTTCTTTTTTTGCTTCTTTAAGAAGTTCCGGCGAAAGAATGTAACTGTCTTTAAGACGATTATACTGTTCTATATCTGCAAAACGCTCTCTTTGAACTCTTGTCATATAAAGAATATCAAGCTCTGGCATTGCTGAAGATAAATCTGTAACTTCTTCGTATGTGCAATCAGATTTTTTTACATATTCATCTATAACATATCTTGGAACTTCCAATTCTTTTGGAGAAATAAACACAAAATGATTACCTTTATATCTGGATAATGCTTTTACAAGTGAATGTACTGTTCTTCCATATTTAAGGTCACCACAAAAACCAATGGTAATATTATCTAATCTTCCGTGTCTACGTCTGATTGTCATAAGGTCAGTAAGAGTCTGTGTTGGGTGTTGATGTCCGCCATCTCCTGCATTTATAATAGGTTTTTTACTATACTGGCTTGCTCTATAAGCTGCACCGTCATTTGGATGTCTCATTGCAACTATATCAACATAGTTACCTATAACTCTGATTGTATCTGCAACTGTTTCACCTTTTGATGCGCTGCTTGAACTTGCACTTGAAAATCCAAGAACTTTACCACCAAGACGCATCATCGCTGATTCAAATGACAGTCTTGTTCTTGTACTTGGTTCAAAAAATAAAGTTGCAAGAATTTTTCCATCACATTTATTGCTATATTTTTCCATATTTTCGCAAATATCATCTGCAATATTCAAAATTTGTTCTGTTTCTTCAACAGAAAGATATAAAGGGTCTATTAAATGTCTCATACTGCCTCCCATTAATACTAAACTCTTTTATAACATTATAATCACCAAGTAATTATTTATCAAGAATATTATTTAAATTCACTAAAAATTTTATATTTAAAATAAAACATTGAGATATAATCAAAAGATACATATCCCAATGTTTATTTTTATCTGATAATTAAATCAAGTTTTTTTCTGTTTCTTTATTAAACAAATGCATACATGATGGTCTAAATTGATAATTTATTTCTACACCATATGGAATTCCGTTCAAGAATTGTTTAGGAAGGTCTTGTGTTGGTACACGAAGAACAACATCTCTTCCTTCTGTTGTAACGTGCAAGTGATATTCACTACCCATCATTTCACAAACAGAAACTTTACCTTTAAGACTATTATCTGATTCTTCTGTAAAGTTGATATGTTCTGGACGAACACCGAGAATAATTGTTTGATTTTCTACACCATTTGCAACAAGTTTTTCTGAAATTTCTGCATCAACTGGAACATTAACGCCACAAACTTCAACTGTGTAGTTGTTACCATTTTTATTTAACTGTGCTTCAAAGAAGTTCATTTGAGGCATTCCAATAAATCCAGCTACAAAAATATTTGCAGGATGTTCAAACACTTCTTGTGGTGTACCAATTTGCATGATATAACCATCTTTCATAATAACAATACGGTCACCAAGTGTCATTGCTTCTGTCTGGTCATGTGTAACGTAAATAAATGTTGTATCTATTCTTTGACGAAGTTTAATGATTTCTGCTCTCATTTGGTTACGCAATTTAGCATCCAAGTTTGACAAAGGTTCATCCATCAAGAATACTTTTGGTTCACGTACAATAGCACGACCAATAGCAACACGCTGACGTTGACCACCGGAAAGAGCTTTTGGTTTTCTTTGAAGGTAATCTGTGATACCAAGAATTTCTGCAGCTTCTCTAACTTTTTTATCAATAAGGTCTTTTGGTTCTTTTCTAAGAGTAAGTGCAAAAGCCATGTTATCATATACTGTCATATGTGGATAAAGAGCATAGCTTTGAAAAACCATTGCTATATCTCTGTCTTTAGGATGAACATCATTTACACGAGTGCCATCGATAATAAGGTCACCCTCAGAAATTTCTTCCAAGCCAGCAATCATTCTAAGTGTTGTTGATTTACCACAACCTGATGGTCCAACAAGAACTATAAATTCTTTGTCAGCAATTTCAAGATTAAAATCATGAACTGCTGTAACATTTCCTTCGTATATTTTTTTTACATTTTTAAGTGAAACTGTAGACATAAACTATAATCGTGATATACTTGCCTCCGCTCATATACCTCATCTTAGAAGAGCAAAACTTCTAAGATATTACGGCATATCTCCATAATACCGCACCGCCGATTTGCAGAATTTCCTCCTTCTTTTTTGTGCAGATGGCAATAATCAGGAGTTGCTCATCTGCACAGTGATATAAAATTTATTATTTAATATATTCTTTCTTTGATTTTTCTATCATTTCATAAGCTTCTTGTGCAATTGCTTTATCTGTTTCAACCATATTGAATAATGGCTCTCTTACTCCTCCAAGGTTTGGACCACCTTGAAGTCTTAAAATCTCTTTCATAATTGCATAGAGATTGCCTTTTCCTGAACACATTTTATAAATAATGTTACAACAATCATTTTGAATTTTTCTTGCTGTTTCCATTTCTCCTGCCTGATAAAGCTTGAATATTTCAATGTAAAGTTCTGGCATAACAGCATAAGTTCCGCCTATGCCACCAATAGCACCGGCTGCAAGACCAGAAAGAAGCTGTTCGTCTGGACCATTAAATGTTACACATCCTTTATCAACCCACATTTGTATATCTTGTACTGGCATTGATGAATTCTTAACACCAATAACTTTTGGATTTTTAAGCATTTCATCAACTAAAGATGGTGTAAGTGCTACACCAGCAAGTTGAGGAATATTATATATAATAAAATCTGTGTTTGGTGCTGCTTTAGACATATCATTCCAATATTCAGCAATTGCATATTCTGGCAATTTAAAGTAAATTGGTGGTATAGAAGCAATTGCATCTACTCCCAATTTTTCTGCATGTGCAGCAAGTTCTTTACTATCTTTTGTGTTATTACATGCTACATGAGCTATAACTGTTATATCTCTACCTTTAAGTGCTTTCATAACATGTTCAAGAACTAACTTTCTTTCTTCAACACTTTGGTATATACATTCTCCTGATGAGCCACCAACATAAAGGCCTCTTACTCCTTTATCAGCAAGATAAACTGCAAGTTCTTCTACTGCAGTTGGGTTTATGTTGCCTTCTTTATCATATGCTGCATAAAATGCAGGGATAATTCCTAAATATTTTTGAGTATTCATTTTTTACCTCTCTTATTTATTATTTTATAATGATTACCCTTTTACTGCCCCCATTGTTATACCTTGTGTAAAGTATGATTGGAACATAAGGAATACTGTGATAATTGGTACTGCTGCCAAAGCTGCACCAGCCATTATAAGACCAAAGTCTGTTGCCATTTCTGCTTGCATTTTTGCAATACCAAGAGAAATTGTGAGTGCTTTTGATGAGTTAAGCATAATAAGTTGCAAGAAATAGTCATTCCATGAGTTAATAAATGTAAATATTGCCAACGCACCAACACCTGGTTTTATCATTGGAAATACTATTTTAGTAAATGTAAGTGCTTCTCCCGCTCCGTCAATTCTTGCAGCTTCAAGCATTTCTGTTGGAATATTCTCAGAAAACTGTTTCATAAGGAATACACCAAAAGGCCAACCAACTGTTGGAAGAATAACTGCCCAAAGAGTGTCATGTAAGTTTAAAAATGCCATTTCTTTAAGCAATGGAATAAGTATAACTTGTTTTGGAAGTGCCATTGCACAAACCATTAATGTAAATAAAATTTGTCTTCCTGTAAATCTTTTCTTTGCAAGAGCATAACCTGCCAAAGATGAAGTAAGACATGTAAGACCCATAGCTGCAACTGCCATAATAACAGTATTTAATAGCCATTTAATAGAAGGTTTTGCAAACAATCTTGCATAGTTATCAAGTGTAGGTGCAGTTGGAAACCACTGTGGAACTACACTGTTAATTGCTGCTGCATCTTTAAGGGAACCTGTTATAATCCAATAAAGAGGAAATGTAAATAAAATTGCCAGTATTGCAAGAGCAATAGCTGTAATCACTTTATATGGAGTCGCTTTCTTTTTAGTGTTCATACTATTACCCTCTTTCTATTTCTGTGAACCAAATTTGAATTGAATTGCAGAGAATACAGCAATAATAATTGCCAAAATAACACCCATTGCATTACCATATCCAAATTGGTCAAGTTTAAATACTACATAGTAAATGTAATACATTATTGTCTGTGTTGAGTTGTTTGGACCACCTGATGTCAACAATTCTATAAGTGCAAAACACTGGAAGCTGTTGATTGTTGTAATAACAACTACATAAAGTGTTGTTGGCATTATTGATGGCCATTTAATTTTCCAGAATGTCTGTAAATCTGTTGCTCCGTCAACTTGAGCAGCTTCAACCAATGTTTTATCAACATTACCTAATGCTGATACGTACAAAACTATTGGTTGTCCAATTGATGTTGTAAACAAAATAAGAATAATACACCAAATCGCAAATTTTTCATCGCCCAGCCAACTTATGTTTTGGTCTATTACTCCTGTAGCACCTAATACATAGTTGAAAACACCTGTATATTTATTGAACATCCATTTCCATACAACAGTAACTGCAACTGAACCAGTTACAACTGGAAGATAGAATATACAACGATAAAAAGATAGTGCAAATGAATTCATATTATAAATTGCTGATGCAACCCATAATGAGAAAACCATAACTGCAGGAACAGAAACAACCACTATAAGCACTGTATTTTTTAATGCTTTAATAAATACTGGGTCTTTCCACATTCTTATGTAGTTAGCAAATCCTGCAAATTCAAATGTTGTAGATGTATAATTGAAAAAACTGTTAAATACACACATAAACATTGGTATTATAACAAATGTTACAAAAAATAGTAATGATGGCAACAGGAAAAGATATGCCGAAATCGTTTCCTGTCTTGCTAGTGCCTTACTTCTAGGCTGTAAAGTTCTTCCTTTTGGCACCATTAACTCCCCCTTTAATTCTTTTTCCAGAAAATGCGCCCACCCCCCACTGTTTTCGGGAGCGGGCGCATTCCTGCGTTATAAATAAGTTTTTATCTACTTTTAAGGATTATTTATTAACTTCTGAAACATATTTAGCAGTTGCATCTTTAACTGATGTACCTGAGAATATAGACTGAAGCATGTTCCACCATGCTGTTCTTTGTTCAGCCCAGTTTGGAGCTACATTATAGTAGTCACCAAGATATGTCATCATTGTTGTATATCCAGCCATTCTTTCTTCATCTGCTGTGCCTGCGTATACGTTACCGTATGAAGCTTTAACTGGGAAGAAACCTGTTGCTTTAACAGATTCTTTAGCTTGTGTTTCATCATCACAGATAAATTTTATGAATTTTTTGGATGCATCAATTCTTGCTTGGTCACCATTGTCAAAGATACCAAAGCCCCAGATACCGCCTGCAAGTTCTGGTTTTCCATCGTCTGATGGGAATGCCATTGCGTATGGTTTAAAGTTTACTTGACTTGCATAGTTAGCTTCGTTTGCTGCATTCCAGCAGAATGAAACTGCTGCTGTACCGTTTGCAAACAATTGAAGTTCTTCTGATGCTTGGATACCAGCATCATAGCTCAATATGCCTTTATCTGTCATTTCTTTGATAAGTTCAAGACCTTTAACGCCATTTGCTTCATCAATAACATATTTTGTATGTTCTGGATTTGTGAATTGTGCTGAATAAAGGTTTGTTACCAAAGCACGTGTACCTTGGTCACCACCTTGACCACCACAGTATACAACACCTGTTTCTTGAACAAGACCAGATTTTTTAACAGCTTCCATTGCTTTAACAAAGTTTTCTGTTGTCCATGTACGGTTTTCAAGGTCAAGGTATTGTAAAGCACCAGCTTTTTCAAATACATCATAGTTGATAGCCATACAGTGTGTTGTCATACAGAATGGATATTCATAATAAACACCATCTTTATTACATGCTGCTGCAATAGCAGGGCTTTGTGCATCGATGTCTGCTTTTGTATCTGTCCAAAGGTCAGAAATATCTACCATTTTACCTTTAGCGCCCCAGTTAGAAACAAGTCTTTCTGGACCTTCAAGAATAAGGTCTGGTGCAGTGCCAGCTTCAAGAGCTGCTGTAACCTGGTTGTCACCATCTTTGTAACTGAGAAACTCTACATTAACTTTAATTTCTGGATATACTTTATTGAAGTTGTCTATGAAACCTTTAACTGTTGCTTCATCACCAAACTTACCAACTGGGTATGTCCAAAGAGTGATTTTTGTTTCTCCTGCACCCGTGTTGCTACCTGACGCATTTGAATTTGTTTGATTGTTGCCACCACATGCTACCATAGAAACGCACATAGCAGCGGTTACAAGTAAAGAAATAATTTTTTTCATTTCTTGTCCTCCTATATTTTTAATACGATTTTATTTGTACAAAATGCCAAAGTAAAAAGCATTTCAACAATAACTTCTATTAAAATCTTACATAATTAGAGCAACAAAGTCAATATGTTTTGCAATAAATTTTCAAAATCTACATTTTGTGAAAATTTATTTCTTTATTTTGTGTATTTTATCAAAAAAATTTCATATTATATACATTATATAATATACATTGTATATATATTAACATACATTATAAGTGTTTAAGCGCAACAGCCTCTGCAACATTACTTTTGTGTTCTTCTGAGGATTCAGGATTTTGTAAACACATTTCATGATACAAAACATCTAGAAGATATAATTGTGATACTCTTGCCTCAATAGAACCAAGCTGCAAAGGACTTTCTTTTGAACCACATCTCAATACAATATCTGCTTTCATGGCAATTGGAGATTTTGGGAAACGTGTAACTAATATTACCTTTGCATTTCTTGATTTTGCAACCGAAAAAGAATCTTCCAAATCTCTTGTTGAACCAGAATATGAAAAGTATAATACACTGTCTTCTGGTGTTAATCCTGCCGCTGCTATCATCTGCATATGAGATTCACATACAGGGTAAAAATTATTAAATGACATTGAAAATAAGTGTGCAGCTTCTTGTGCAATTATCGCAGATGCACCTTGTCCCATACACAGAACTCTTTGTGAACTCGCAAGAATTTCTGCTGCTTTTTGTATTTTTTCACAATCCATAATAGACATTGTCTGATTTATAACATCAATATTAATATTTGCTCTATTTTTTGCAATTTCTGCAACAGAGCTATCTTCATTAATATAGTTTACATGATTTTCATCTTCTGTTGCATTTGCTATTGCAAGCTTAAAAGCATTATATCCTTTATACCCCAATGTTTTGCAGTAACGTGAAATTGTTGCTTCCGCCACATTGCAAGCCTCAGAAAGTTCTGAGATAGACATATACTGCACATTTTTGCGCTGAGTCATAATATAGTCTGAAACTTTTTTCTCTGATGCGGTAAATTTATAATATTGGTCTACTATTTTTGAAAAAACGTTTGAGTCTGTCATTTATTTTTACCTTCTATGTTTTTTGCTATTGTTTATCTAAAATTTCTGTTATCATTTGTTCTGCCATAATCAAACTGCGTGGCACATGGAAAGGACCTTTAAATGTACTTCCTTTTGCTGCTGGCATAGTTGGTTTTCCATCTCTGCGCAAATAGCCATACCATTCACCATATTCAGCTTCTGCAAAATGTTCTTTGCAGTAATCCATAGTTTTTACAAACCAGTCAAGATATTCTTGTTTACCTGTATCTCTATAAATCATCATTGATGCAATCAATGTTTCGTTATGAGGCCACCACAATTTCATATCATGTTCATAACTTTCTGGAGGATTTCCAAGACAATCTATAAAGTATAATAATCCTCCATATTCTTTATCCCAACCAGAATTTATTGCACAGTCAAATATTTCAACTGCTGTGTCATAAATTTCTTTATTTGATGTATAATTTGCTTCTTCCATTAAGAACCATGCACATTCAATATCATGACCTGGATTTACAACACGTCCAGCTGTAAATTCTGTCATAACTTCACCATTTAATCCAACTGTTTCAAGTGTACATCCCAAATCTCTCTTAAAATGATATTTAATAATTGCGTCTGTACATTCTTTTGCTCTTTTTGTATAGAGTTCTTCTCTTTCTGGGTCAACACGACGCATTATTGCAGTTGTATTAAGGAATATCATTGGGTCTGCAAGTGCTCTGCCAGTTCTTGTTTCAGTTATAGTTTTTGGTCCCATACCTGTTGGGTCTTCTATAAGTCCATTATTTAAATTATAAATAAGTTCATAAGCATCACGTGCTCTTTCAAGACACTCTTTGTCACCAGTCACTCCATAATACTCTGCATTAGCTATACAATAAAAACCTTCAGAGAAACAATATCTACGTTGACGCAATGGTTTGCCGTCTGCTGTTACGGTAAAATACATTCTATTTCCTTTTTCACGATTGATACAGTATTTTTCCATAAAGTCAAGACAGCTTTTTGATGCTTTGAGCCATTCATCTTTTACTCCATATACTTTGCAAAGATATGCAAATATCCAACCGCATCTTCCTTGCATCCATACACTTTTGTCTGTTGAGTAAATTGTGCCGTCTGTTTTTAAGCATGTATAAACGCCACCATGCTCTTTATCCATACCATTCTTAAGCCAAAAATTTATACTTTTATCTAACTCTTCACGAGCCCAATCTCTTGCCTGACTTAAAACTTCCACATTATTCATTGTTCAATAACCTCCTGACAATTTAATTAGTATACCTATTATAAGTCTTGTGGAAATTATTTTCAATATTTTGAATTTATGAAAATTTATTTTATATATTTCTCCAAAAAGCAAGTGAGTTTTTTCACAAAACATACAAATGCAATTTATAAAATATTGCTATTTTATAAGTTTATGTTATTATAAATGTATTACACTTTTGGAGAGATATTTTATGTTAAGTCGTATTTTTAATCAAGATAATGCTTTTTTCTCTTTTTGCGGAAAGCTTGCTGATGTTTTTATGCTCAGTCTTTTATGGATTATTTGTTGTCTGCCTCTTATTACAATTGGCTCATCAACCGCTGCCCTTTATAATACAATTGTAAAGTGTATAAGAGGAAAACAAGACCACCCATATTCCACATTTATAGAATGTTTAAAAAAGAATTTTAAAGATGGTATTCCTATAAGTTTTTCTATTATTGCAATATTATTTATTATGTCATATCAATTTATATACCTTTGGAATGGGGCAATAGCAGGTTTTAGAGTATCTTTTTTATTTTTAATATTTAACTGCGTGTTTTCCATTATTCCTTTTGGTTTTATATGCTGGATATGTCCTATCTTTTCAAGATATGAATTTACATTTTCTCAGCTTGCAGTAACCTCTTTCAAGTTTGTGTTTGCTCATCTTTTTTCTTCTATAATTATGGCAGTTATATTTGCAGTTTCTCTTTATTTTTCAAGCATGCTTATATTCCCAATTATTTTTGTACCTTTTATTGTTACTTATATAAACTCTATATTTATCGAAAAAGCTTTTAAAAAACACCAATAGAATAAAAATTTAAAGCCGTATATTGTAGTATATAAAAATCTACTCTATACGGCTTTTATTTAAAATGATTTTCTTTTAATTTTATATTTTAACTGGAATTTTAATAACCATTTTTCTTACCTGAATTGGTTTATCAACAGCGATTCCCGGCATATGTGCTATTTCTGGTGGCATAATCAAAAATTCTCCGGCATTAAGCACATAATATTTTCCTTCAGTTACATTAGAAAAAAACATAATATCACTTTCCTCGTTATATGGTGTGATAATTGTATTTTTATCCATTTTATCTATATCTTCAAGACAAAAACCTTCACAACCTTCTAAAATATATTGTACGTCAATATATTTTTTGTGAGCTTCATATTTTTGATTTTCTCGTGGATTTGTTGTATAAGTTTGAATATTTATAAACAAACCTTCATCGTTTAAATTATATTTTCCATCTGAAAATTTTTCAGGAGAAAAATCCTTCATAAAATTATATGCTTCTTCTGAATATTTTTTAATTTCTTCTAATTTTGACATATTAATACCTCCTTATATCAATTAAATTCATCATATCAATTTTTATCGCAAATATCAATAATATTGTAA
>JAHHUD010000002.1 GCA_020024185.1 Oscillospiraceae bacterium
AGAATTTTATAATTAAAAATAATCAATAATTTTTATTCTCATAGTGTATAGTTAAATTGTTATACATATTTTTTAAGTAATATTTGTCTTTACTTTAATCATTAAATATAGTAAAATATTATAGAATAAAGTATAGCGAGGTGCATAGGAGTGTCTATGAAATATAGAAGAGTTTTAATTAAGCTTAGTGGTGAAGCTTTGGCTGGTGATAAAGGCTTTGGACTTGATTATCCAACAATAGTTAATATATGCAAAAATATAAAAGATGCAGTTGAACTTGGTGCAGAAATTGGTATTGTCGTTGGTGGCGGTAATTTCTGGAGAGGTCGCTCTAGTGGTGATATGGAAAGAACAAGAGCAGACCAGATTGGAATGCTTGCAACTGTAATGAATGCTTTATCTGTTGCTGATGCACTTGAACACCTCGGTGTAGAAGTTAGAGTACAAACAGCCCTTCAAATGCATCAAGTTGCTGAACCATACATAAGAAATAAAGCAATAAGACACCTTGAAAAAGGTAGAGTTGTTATATTTGCTTGTGGAACTGGCAACCCATTTTTCTCAACAGATACAGCTGCTGCTTTAAGAGCTGCAGAAATTGACGCAGAAGTTATATTTAAAGCAACCATGGTTGACGGCGTTTATGATAAAGACCCTAAAAAATACCCAGATGCTGTTAAATATGATACACTTACATTTACAAAAGTTTTAAATGACCAACTTAATGTTATGGATATGACAGCTGCAACTATGTGCAGAGATAATAATCTTCCAATTCTTGTGTTTGATATTGAAGATGGAAATATTGTAAAAGCATTAAATGGCGAAAATATTGGTACTTTGGTTAAGGAGAATTAAGATAATGACAAAAAATTATGAAGATAGAATGAGTCAGGCGGTTAAACATCTTGAAAGTGAATATGCATCTATTCGTGCTGGTAGAGCAAACCCTTCTGTTTTAGATAAAGTAACAGTTGACTATTATGGAGCACCAACACCTATAAATCAAATGGCAGCAATTGCTGTTTCTGAAGCAAGAATTCTTACAATTCAGCCATGGGATCGTTCAACTCTTGCATCTATATCAAAAGCAATTATGGCTTCTGATGTTGGAATTACGCCAACAGATGATGGTTCTGTAATTCGTTTAGTTTTTCCAGCACCAACAGAAGAAAGAAGAAAAGCTTTGGTTAAAGAGGTTTCTAAACTTGCTGAAGATTCAAAAGTTGCAGTTAGAAATGTTCGTCGTGATGCAATGGATAAGTTTAAAGCAGCAAAAAAAGCTTCTGAAATTACAGAAGATGATTTGAAAAATCTTGAAGATAAAATTCAGAAAATTACAGATAAATTTATAAAAGAAATTGATGCTGTTGCTGAAAATAAAACAAAAGAGGTTATGGAACTGTAATAGTTTACGCCGAAATATAAAAATCAATTATGTTAAAGGGCGTTTTTATAATGCCCTTTAATTTTTTAGAAAGGTGAATATGGAAAATAATATCACAATTCCTAAACATATAGGTATTATAATGGATGGAAATGGAAGATGGGCAAAAAAACGTTTTCTTCCAAGAAATATGGGGCATAAAAAAGGGGCAGAAGTTTTTCAAGATATTACAAGATATTGTAATGAACTTGGACTTGAAGCTGTAACGTTCTATGCATTCTCAACAGAAAACTGGAAACGACCTCAAGAAGAAGTAGAAGGAATAATGAAGCTTTTTAAAGAATATCTTATAAAAGCATTTGATTATGAAAAAGAAAACAATAAAATTGTCTTTTTGGGAGATAAATCTGCGTTTAGTGGAGAATTATTAGACTTAATGCTAGAAATAGAAGAAAAAACAGCAGATAGAACAGGTATGATTTTAAATATCGCACTCAATTATGGTTCAAGAAATGAAATTATAAATGCTTGTAAAGAAATTTCTCAACTTGTTAAAGAAGGCAAAATGAGTATTGATGATATAAATGAAGAAAGTTTTTCTAATCATTTATATACAAAAAATCAACCTGACCCAGATTTTATATTAAGACCAAGTGGTGAAAAAAGATTATCAAACTTTTTACTTTGGCAAAGTGCTTATGCAGAATTTGTATATATGGATGTGCTTTGGCCAGACTTTACAAGAAAAAATTTGGATGAAGCTATTTTAGAATTTAATAAACGCAACAGAAGATTTGGTGGCGTGTAATAATTAAGAGGTGTATATGAAGACAAGAGTAATATCAGGGGTAGTTGGAATTATAATTGCTATATTTGCAGTTATGATTTTTTATAATCCAATTTTTGATATTGTTGCTTTTGCAGTATATGCTATTGCAGTATTTGAAATATATAGGGTTTTTAAAAAAGGTAATAGTCTATTATCTACATTAGTTCTAATAATATTAGGTGGAGCTATTGTATTATACGATTATATGCCTTTTAAAATTATGCCAATAGCAGTTGCTTTTGTTGTTTCAATTGTTTGTGTTGTGGTGTTTGAATTTGAAAAAATAGAATTTGTTTCAATAGCATCAACAATATCTTTTGCACTTTATGTATTATTTGGCATCTATAATGTTTTAAGATTGAAAGGTATTATGCCATATAATGAATATGGCTATGATGCTGTATTTATGTTTACCATTTGTGCAGGTATAGCATGGGGTGGAGATATTATGGCATATTTTACAGGGTATTTATTAGGAAAGCATAAAATGGCTCCTAAACTTAGTCCTAAAAAAACAATTGAAGGTGCAATAGGTGGTATTGTAGGGAGCATAGTTATCACACTTATTATGACTATTGTTTATAGCAATATGAGTATCGCAGAAGCAAGTTCTGTTGTTGATATTAGCCGTCATTATCCAGCACTTATAATATTTGCAGGAATTGGCTCTTTTGTAGGAATAATAGGCGACTTATTTGCGTCAGCAGTTAAAAGGCAACATGGTATAAAAGATTATGGCAATATAATGCCAGGTCATGGTGGAATATTGGACAGATTTGATAGTTTTTTACTTGTGGCACCTGTAGTTTCACTGCTAGCTGATTTTATTGTAAAAATTTAAGGAGCAAATATAATGTATAAAAATCTTATTTTACTGGGTTCAACAGGTTCTATCGGAACACAAAGTCTTGATGTTGTAAGAAAATATGATATTAATGTTGTTGCATTATCAGCACATAAAAATATAAAATTACTCGAAGAACAAATAATAGAATTTAAGCCAGAATATATTTGTATTACAGATATTGAAACTGCCAATAATTTTGAATATAGAGCAAGAGAGCTTGGTGTAATTCTTTTTAAAGGTAGTGAAGGTACACAGCAACTTAGTGAACTTGAAGGATATGAAAATGTTGTTGTGTTAAATGCTATTGTTGGTATTGCTGGACTAAAAGCTACACTTGCTGCAATTAATTCTGGTAAAGATGTTGCATTGGCTAATAAAGAAAGTCTTGTTACTGGTGGTAAACTTGTTATGCAGGCAGTTAAAGAAAAAGGTGTTAAGCTATTACCAGTAGATAGTGAACATTCTGCTATTTTTCAATGTCTACAAGATAAAAATTCTGCACCATCACTTAAAAAAATTTTGTTAACAGCATCAGGTGGTCCTTTTTTTGGATACACAACAGAACAATTATCTAAGGTTACAAAAGAACAGGCTTTGAAACATCCAAACTGGTCTATGGGAAGTAAAATAACAATAGATTCTGCTACACTTATGAATAAAGGACTAGAACTTATAGAGGCGGTTTGGCTATTTGATGTTAAACCAAGAGATATTCAAATTGTTGTACATAGGCAAAGTATAATTCATTCAATGGTAGAGTTTGCAGATAATAGTGTAATTGCACAGCTTGGTTCTCCGGATATGAGAATTCCTATTCAGTATTCACTTACATATCCAGAAAGAATGGAGAGTAGTGCTTCACAATTAGATTTTTTTACTGTAAAGGACTTCACCTTTGCACCTGCAGATGATGATACATTCCTATGTTTGAAAGCTGCAAAAGAAGCTATTGCAAAGGGTGGTTTGTATCCATGCGTTGTTAATGGAGCAAATGAGAGAGCTGTTGAACTTTTTTTGCAAGATAAAATTTCATTTTTAGACATTGGCAAAGCAGTTTACGGTGTTATAGACAAATTTGATTTTTCTGACGATTATACAATAGATGATGTATTCAAAGCAGATAAAAAAGCAAGAGAATATGTTGACAGCATATTTAATATACAATAAATTAGAGGTTTTTAATGACATTTATTATTAACACAATTGTTTCAATTTTGGTATTTACCATTGTAATTATGATACATGAACTTGGACATTTTACTGTTGCCAAACTTAGCGGTATCAAAGTTAATGAATTTAGTATGGGTATGGGCCCAAGACTATTTTCAATAAAAAGAAAAGAAACAGACTATTCTTTGCGTGCATTTCCGATTGGTGGATTTGTTGCTATGGAAGGTGAAGACGAAGAAAGCGATAATGACAGAGCATTTAACAAAGCACCCGTACAAAATAGGATAGCAGTTGTTGTTGCGGGAGCAGCAATGAATTTAATTTTAGGATTTGGTATACTTGTTTTTCTTGTTTCTCAGCAAGATGCAATTACAAGTAGAACTATAAGTCAATTTCATGAAAACGCAAGCACTCAACAATCAGGATTGATGGTGAATGATGAAATTATATCAGTTAACGGCAGACGTTGTTATATTGCAAATGACATAATTTATGAATTTGCCCGTACTCAAAACGGAACAGCAGATTTTGTTGTACGTCGTGACGGAAAAATAGTGAATGTTGATAATGTTGTGTTTCAAACATACAAAGATGAAAACGGTATACAACAACTTGTTTTAGATTTTTATGTTTATCCTAAAGAAAAAACATTTTTTAATGTTATAAATGAAGCTGGAAAATGGACGATGAGTTTGGCAAGACTTGTATTTTTAAGTCTCATTGATTTGATTACAGGTCATGTGGCTATAAATCAAATGTCTGGTCCAGTTGGAATTGTATCTGTTATTAGTGAGGCTGCATCTATTGGGTATCAATCCGTATTGATGATTTTAGCATTAATTACAGTTAACTTAGGTGTGTTTAATCTTGTACCTTTTCCTGCATTAGATGGTGGTAGACTAGTATTTCTTTTAATAGAACTTATTCGAGGAAAACCTGTAAATCAAAAATATGAAATATGGGTAAATTCTGTTGGTATGGTTGTATTATTAGGATTTATGGCTTTTGTAACATTCAGTGATATAACCAAACTTTTTATGTAAATTGAGAGAGGAATATAAAGATGAGGCACATAAAAAGAGAAGTAAAAATCGGTAACACAGCAATAGGTGGAAATAATCCTGTGCTTGTTCAAAGTATGCTTAATATTAGGTCAAGTGATATAAAAGGTAATGTAGAGCAGGCAGTGGCATTAGAAAAAGCAGGTTGTCAAATTGTTAGAGTTAGCGTGCCTACATTGGAAGATGTACGACTTGTAGAGGCGATAAAAAATGAAATATCAATACCTTTGGTTGCTGATATACATTTTGATTATAAAATTGCTTTGGCATGTGCAGATGCAGGTATTGATAAAATTCGTATTAATCCTGGCAATATTGGTGATGATGATAGAGTTAAAGCAGTTGTAAAAGCTTGTCAATCTAAAAATATACCAATAAGAATTGGCGTAAACGCCGGCTCTTTAGAGAAAAATATTTTAGCTAAATATGGACATCCTTCCCCAGAAGCCTTGTGTGAAAGTGCGTTATATCATATAGGACTATTGGAAAAATATGATTTTAATGACATTGTTGTTTCAATTAAATCTTCAAATGTAAAGAATATGATAGATGCATATTCTTTATTAGATACTAAGTGTAATTATCCACTACATCTTGGTGTTACAGAAGCTGGTACATATAGAATGGGTGTCATAAAGTCTGCAATGGGCATTGGTAATCTGTTACTTAATGGCATAGGAGATACTATTCGTGTTAGTCTAACAGATACTCCTTTAAAGGAAATCGAGGCTGGATATGATATTTTGAGAGCTGCTGGACATCAAGTTAATGGTCCAGAAATTATTTCATGCCCAACTTGTGGCAGAACAAGGCTTGATGTTGCAGATATTGCATATAAAGTTGAAGAAGGACTTAAAGGTCTTAACAAAAATATCAAAGTTGCAGTTATGGGCTGTGTTGTTAATGGTCCGGGAGAAGCAAAAGAAGCAGATATAGGTATAGCTTGTGGCGTAGATAGTGCAGCTATGTTTAAAAAAGGTGTTATGATAAAAAAATATGAAGGTAACTTTATAGAGGAATTTATCAAAGACATAAAGATTTGCGCAGAGGAATTATAGTGAGCAATTTACTTTTAAGCGTATATAATGAACTACAAAAGAATAATCCATACGCACACGAATATATGGATGTTCTTTTAAATAAAATAGAAATAAAAAAGAAATTATCCAAACTTACAGCCGTGATACATTCATCACGGCTTATTAGTTTTGATGCAATAGAATATTTTGCTATGTTTTTACATCAGAAATATCCAAAATTTTCTATTGATGTTACCAATACTTTTGAAAAAGATACATTATCAGAAAAAGATTTTCCAACACTGTTTAGATTATTTTCTGAAAGTGTTGTGTCTGTACCAATCATGTTTTTTGATGATGCAGATATTGAACTTGAAGATAAAAATATTAATATAAATCTCTCTTGTGGTAAAAGTTTTTTGAACGCTGTAAATTTTGAGAAAACTTTCTCAGAATATTTAGAGTCACTTATAGGAAAAGAGTACAAAATCTCAATTTCTCAAACAAAACAGCCAAAAGAACGAAAATCTCCAGTATATGAATTGGATAATACTCCAGTTAAAATTGTAGAAAAACCAAAATATGATGATTTTGAAATTGATGGACTAAATATAAGAAAAGATTCAGTTAAAGTTGTACATGGTAAATATCAAAATATCAAAACAAAGGATATTATTAGTATAGATAAAGCTTTTAAAGATACTGGAAAAGTAACAGTGTGGGGCAAAGTTTTTGCAGTTACAGAACAAGGTAATTTTAGAAAAATATTTATATATTCTATAACTGATGGTACAAACTCTATCAATGTAAAAATTCTGCTTGACCCAAAAGATAAAAATATTGAAAAGTGGGAAAATATAAAAACGGGCACATATTTTGCTATTAAAGGCGATTGTCAAATGGATAAATATGAGCGAGACTATGTAATTATGCCTTATGATATTGTTTCGTTTGACTTAGTTCCTAAAAAAGATAATGCAGAAGTTAAAAGAGTTGAACTTCACTTGCATACAAAATTATCATCTATGGATGCTCTTATAAATCCAGATGAGGCAGTAAGACAGGCATATAAATATGGTCATAAAGCTGTTGCTATAACAGACCATGGTGTAGCACAAGGATTTCCTCAAGCAATGCTCGAATGTGATGCAATTCAAAAAGAAAATCCTGATTTTAAAGTTATTTATGGATGCGAAGGCTATTTTGTAGATAATATGATACAAGCATATTCTGGAAACAGAAATGGAATAATTTCAGAGCAAGAGTTTATTGTATTTGATATTGAAACAACAGGACTTACACCATCAACTGAAAATATAACAGAAATAGGTGCATTATTAGTAAAAGGTAATGAGATACTTGGGGAGTTCCATACATTTGCCGACCCTGAAAAACCTATTTCTGCAAAAATTACCGAATTAACCGGAATAACAGATGATATGGTTAAAGGGGCTCCGAATCAGAGAGATGTTATAGAAAAATTCAAAGAATTTATAGGAGACAGGATTATAATTGCTCATAATGCAAATAATTTTGACGTTAACTTTATTAAAGTTGTAGGCGAAAGAAATAATATTGATTTTGATTATGAAGTTATTGATACTTTACCACTTTCACAAAATTTGCTTACAGAATTAAAAAAACATAAATTAGATGTATTGGCTGATTATTATAACCTTGGTAATTTTAATCATCATAGAGCAACGGATGATGCCAAGATGTTATTTGAAGTTTTTAAGTGCCTTATAAAAGATTTAAATAAAAAAGATATATATAATCTTAATGAAATAAACTCAAAATTAAGTAATACTCAAAAATTGCCAAGGAAAAGCAATCATATAATTTTACTATGTAAAACAAAAGAGGGCATAAAAAATCTTTATAAACTTATTTCTTATGGGCATTTAAAATATTTTGCAAAGACACCGAGAATGCCAAAAAGTGAGATTATTCAGCATAGAGAAGGGCTTATAATTGGGTCCGCTTGTGAGGCAGGGGAATTATATAGAGCAGTTGTCGAAGGAAAAACACATAAAGAACTTTTGAAAATTGCCTCTTTTTATGATTTTTTAGAAATCCAACCTCTTGGAAATAATGAGTATATGGTTCGTGAAGGATTAGTTGAATCTATTGAGCAAATTAAAGATTTTAATAGAAAAATAATTCAATTAGGTGAAGAACTTAATATCCCGGTTGTTGCAACTGGTGATGTGCATTTTATGACAATGGAAGATTCAAAATACAGAGCTATACTTATGGCAGGTATGGGATTTTCTGATGCAGATAATCAAGCACCACTGTATTTTAGAACTACCGATGAAATGTTGGACGAATTTTCATATCTTCCACCAGAAAAAGCTTATGAAGTTGTTGTTACAAATACAAATCTTATTGCTGATATGATTGAACCGGGACTTAGAGCAATTCCAAAAGGAACATTTCCTCCAAGCATTGACGGGGCAGAAGATGAACTTAGAACAGCTACCTATAAAAAGCTTCATGATGTATACGGAGATAATCCACCAGAAGTTATTACAGAAAGAGTAGATAAAGAATTAAATAGTATCATAAAACATGGATATGCAGTGCTATATGTTATTGCAAAAAAACTTGTTCACAATAGCGAAGAACATGGATATTTAGTTGGCTCTCGTGGTTCTGTTGGTTCTTCATCAATAGCGTTTTTCTCAAGCATATCTGAAGTTAATCCATTGCCACCGCATTATGTTTGTCGAAAATGTAAACATACAGAATTTGATATACCAGAAGGAATAAACACAGGTTTTGACTTGCCAGATAAAATATGTCCCGTATGTGGAGAAAAATTGTATGGTGATGGAAGCGATATACCATTTGAAACATTTTTGGGGTTTGACGGAGATAAAGAGCCGGATATTGACCTTAATTTCTCAGGTGAATATCAAGCATCTGCACATAAATATACAGAAGATTTATTTGGACATGAATTTGTATTTAAAGCTGGTACAGTATCTGCCTTGCAAGACAAAACTGCTTATGGATATGTAAAAAAATATCTTGATGAAAGAGGAATTGTTTGTAATAAAGCAGAAGAAAATAGGCTTACTTTGGGTTGCTCCGGAGTTAAAAAGACAACCGGACAACATCCTGGTGGTATGGTTGTTGTGCCAAGTGACCATGAAGTGTATGATTTTTGCCCTGTTCAACATCCAGCAGATGATAAAGAAAAAGGTGTTGTTACAACTCATTTTGAATTCAAATATTTACATGATACATTATTAAAACTTGATATTCTTGGGCATGATGTTCCTACAATGTACAAACATTTGGAAGATTTAACAGGTCTTAAAATTGCAGATGTTCCAATGAATGACCCTCAGGTTTATAAAATGCTTACAAGTACAGAACCAATTGGTGTTGAACCAGACGATATTCAAAGTCAAACATCAACTTTTGGTATTCCTGAACTTGGCACTGACTTTGTTCGTCAAATGCTTATTGAAGCACAGCCACAGAGTTTTTCTGACCTTATTCAAATATCAGGTCTTAGTCATGGTACAGATGTTTGGATTGGCAATGCTCAGGAACTCATAAAAAATAAAATATGTACAATCAAAGATGTAATCGGAACTCGTGACGACATTATGCTTACACTCATAAAAAAGGGTGTAGATAAAGCACAGGCGTTTAAAATTATGGAAATTACCCGTAAAGGTAAAGCAGCAAAAACTTTTGATGCTGAACTTGAGGCAATGCTAAAAAGTCATGGTGTAGAGGACTGGTATATAGATAGCTGTAAAAAAATCAAATATATGTTTCCTAAAGCGCATGCTGTTGCGTACCTTATGGCAGCTATTAGACTTATGTGGTTTAAACTTTATTATCCATTAGAGTTTTATGCAACATATTTTACTGTTCGTGGTGATGCTATTGACTATATGTCTGCAGTTGGTGGCAAGCAAGTTGCAACTAAAAACCTAAAGGATATAACTCAACGATTACGTGTAGAAAAAAATGCAAAAGACCTTGAAACTCAGGCATCTTTGCAGATGGTATGTGAAATGCTTGCACGAAACTATGAGTTTTTACCAATTAGACTTGGAAAAAGTAAAGCTAAAAAATATGTGATAGAAGATGGAAAAATCAGACTTCCATACTCATCTTTAAAAGGTGTTGGTGAAGCAGCTGCAGAACAACTTGAAAAAACTTGTGATGTGACAACAGATTTTCTTTCTGTTGAAGATTTACAAAAATCAAGTGGTGTATCAAGTGCAGTTATAGAAGGGCTTTATAATGCAGGAGCTCTTGGTGATTTGCCGATGACTAATCAAGTGTCATTACTTGGATAGCATAAAACACATAGAACTTATAATATAGTTCTATGTGTTTTTGTTTATAAAAATATTTAAAGTTCACAGTATATTCCCATTATTGTAGTAAATTAAAATACAAGTAAGATTTTATTTAATAAAATTCATACTAATTCATAATTTTTGAATATAAAAATTGTTTTATTAGATAATATTTGTAGTAACGTAAAATATAATAAGGAGAGAACAATATGAATCAAACATTATATTACGGCGGTAAAATAATAACTATGGAAAATACTGTTTATGTGCAAGCAGTGCTAGTTGAAGATGGCTTAATTAAAGCTATCGGAAATTTTGATAATATTTTAGCAATGGCTGATAAATCTGTAAAAATGTTTAATTTAAATGGCAAAACATTAATGCCAGCGTTTACAGATGCACACAGTCACTTTATGGCTTGTGCAAATTCAACTTTACAAGCTCAACTTGGAGAGTGTATTAACTGGCAAGAAATTATAGATAATCTCGAAGAATTTCAACATAAAAACAACATACAAAAAGGTGATTGGATTCGTGGTACCGGATATGACCAAAATAATCTTGAAGAAGGAAAAGCACCAAATAGATTTATATTAGATAAGATATTCCCGGATAATCCAGTGTTTATTCAGCATGCATCAGGACATATGGGTGTATATAATACCAAAGCTTTAGAATGGCTTAAAATAACAAATGATACTCTATGTCCTGAAGGTGGTGTTATGGAAAAAGACGAAAACGGAAATCTTACTGGCTATATGGAGGAAAACGCTTTTATTGTACCTCTTAAAAAAATACCTATGCCAAATATAGAAGATATGATGTATGCTATTGTGAAAGCTCAAGAAAACTATCTTGCTCATGGAATTACCACTGTTCAAGAAGGTATGTTTATGGATGCAATGGTTCCAATATATGAAGTTATGCTAAATCGTAACTTATTAAAAGTAGATTTAGTAGCTTTTACTGACCCTCAAAACAGTAGTATTATTAAAGATAAATTTAAAAATCACATAAATAAATATAATAATCACTTTAAAATAGGGGGAGATAAAATATTCTTAGACGGCTCTCCACAAGGCAGAACTGCTTGGATGCGTACACCATATAAAGATGATGAAAATTATTTTGCTTATCCAGTATGGGATGACGAACAAGTTTATAAATTTGTTTATGATGCATGTATTAATAATAGGCAAATATTGGCTCATTGTAATGGTGATAGAGCAGCACAACAATATATTTCTGCAATTGAAAAGGTTAAAAATGAAACTGGAAAAAATTTAAAAAGACCTGTTATGGTTCATGCACAGCTTTTAGGTCTTGACCAAATTTCAAAAGTTAAAAATTTAGGTATAATTCCATCATTCTTTATTGCACATATATATCATTGGGGAGATGTGCATATTAAAAATTTTGGTTTAGACAGAGCATCTACAATAAGCCCCGCTGGTCCAGCTTTAAAGGAAAATATTCCATTTACATTTCATCAAGATAGCCCGGTTATAGAACCAGACATGCTTGAAACTGTTTGGTGTGCAGTTAATCGCATAACAAAAAATAATGTAAAACTTGGAGAAGAATTTGCAATTTCTGCATATGATGCATTAAAAGCTATTACCATAAATTCTGCTTATCAGTATTTTGAAGAGAATGAAAAGGGCTCAATAAAAGAAGGTAAAGTTGCTGACTTTGTAATACTTTCAGAAAATCCACTAGAAGTCAATCCAATGGAGATAAAAAATATTAAAGTTTTACAAACAATAAAAAATGATAATGTTGTGTGGAATAATATATAAAAATAAGGGAGTGTATGAAAATACACTCCTTTTTAGATAGCAAAATATATTTAACTTAATTGGTCAAAAAAATCTTTTACAAAACTATTATTTAATATAAAAGTTTTACCAGACAAATATGATAAAATATTACTTTCAGGTATAGATTTAAAAGATAATTTATATGCACATAACATTTGACTTTTTAAAACTTTATGTGGCGCACCATATTTTCTGTCTGCCAAAATAGGTGACTTAAGATATGAAAGATGAGCTCTTATTTGATGTGTTCTTCCGGTTATAAGCGTGCACTCTACCAAATTAAAATCTCGTTTTGTTTGTAGTGTTTTAAAAATTGTTGTTATGTTTTTACTTTCATTATTTATAGCAGATTTTGTAACTGTAACCTTTTTTGTTTGCTTATTTCTTGTTAAATAAGCATGATATTCACCATTTATAGCATTATTTGTAATACATATATATTTCTTAGAAATAAGATTATCACGTATAATGCAGTTCATATCTGATAAAGCTTTATAATTCTTAGCGGCAATTACAATTCCTTCTGTGCCTTGGTCAATTCTATTACATAAAGCGGGTGTAAAGGTATTTTCTGTGTTAGCAGAAAATTGATTTTTTGAATTTAAATATGAAATAATTATATCAATTAAGTTATCTTCATTTTTATTATCGGAATGACATAATAAACCTTGTGGTTTATTAACTAATAGAATATTTTCATCTTCATAGATAATATTTAGCTGATTAGAGTATTCCTTTATCTCTTTATTTTCTTTTGTAAAAAACTCATCATTTATGTATAATTCTATTAAATCATTTGTTTTTATTTTATAGTCTGCATCTTGCTTTTTTCCATTTACTTTAATACGTTTATTTCTAAAGCTTTTATAGAGTAAATTTTTAGGCATAAGAGGACAAACTTTTTCACAAAATCTGCTTAAACGCATATCATTATCATTTAATGTCGCTATATAACTTTTCATATAAAATCCTACTTTAAATTTTAGTGTTAATATTGTATAATAAGAAGTATACACTAATTTTAGTATTGAGTAAATATTATTGTATGAGGAATATAGTTTTTAATGAATTTACACGAAGGACACAGAAAAAGATTAAAAGAGCGTTTTATAAAAAATGGATTAGAGGGATTTGAAGACCATAACATTCTTGAATTATTGTTGTTTTATTCCGTACCACGAAGTGATACAAATGAAATAGGACATAAACTTTTGAAAAGATTTGGCAGTTTATCAAATGTTTTTGATGCACCATTCGAAGAACTATGTAAAGTAGATGGAGTAGGCGCACACAGTGCAACACTTATTAAGTTGATGCCTGAATTATGTAACCTATATAATGTAGATAAAACTGAAAAAGTAAAAGTTGTAAGCTCAACAAATTCAGCTGGTGAATATTTTGTTCCAAGATTTATTGGTAAAATAAACGAAGAGGTACATATAATGTTGCTAGATGATAAAAAGAAAGTTATAAAATCTGAAGTTATTTCAAAGGGGACAGTCAATGCAAGTGCTGTTTCTATAAGAAATATTGTATCATCAGTTGTAAACTCTAATGCAACGGGAGTTATTTTAGCTCATAATCATCCAGGTGGTATTGCTTTACCATCAAGTAAAGATATTTTAACAACAAAAAGAATATATCATGCACTCAAACTTATGGATATAGAACTTTGTGACCATATTGTTGTTGCTGACGGAGATTTTGTTTCTATGCTTGATAGTGGTATGTTTGAAGGGTTCAAAATGTAATATAAAAACGCTTTAGAAATGGAGAGAAAAATTGAAGAAAATAGGTCTTTTGATTGCAGTAGAAATTGATAGCTTATTAAAATCCAATTTTACCTACGAAAGAATGGAACATGTAGGAAAATTTGATATATACATTTACGAAATGAACGGGAATAAGATTATTGCAATACATTCTGGTTGTGGACAAATAAAGGCGGCAGCAGCTACAGAGATATTGATTTCTTTATATCATGTTGACGTTATAATAAACTTTGGAATTGTTGGAGCACTAACTGAAGAAATTGGAATACATCAGGTGTGTTTGATAGATAATATTGTGGACTATAGCTTTGATACTTCGGAAGCTGATAACTGTGAAGTAGGCAGACACTGCGAGTATCCATCTGTTTATTTGAAAACCGATGATAAATTAATAGAAAAAGCATTAAAAATTATCCCTGGACTTCGTAAAGTAAACTGTGCTTCCGGGTCAAAATTTGTAAGTACACCAGAGGAAAAATTACAGATTCATAGAGATTTTAACTGCGACATTATAGAAATGGAAGCTGCCGGAATTTTTTTAACTGCAGATATGCACAATGTGGGAGTTTTATTTATTAAAGGAATTTCTGATACTCTTCATGGCGGTAAAGATGAATTTTTTGATATGTGTCGCAAGTCCTCAGAAGTATGTCTTAAAATAGTTATGCAACTACTAGAACAAGATTTTATTTAGTTATGCACTATTAAAATAATTTTGGAGTTGAATTATTTATGTGTAACACATAGCCAGACAACGAAATATTAATTTTTTAAATATTATATATGTAAAATAGCAGGCAGACCTCAATATAAATGAGGTCTGCCTGTATGTATAATTACTATAATTGAAAAGTTATTATAAGAATAAGCTTTTATATAGTTATGTAAATTTATAAACTGTGTAGAATGGATACAATAAGTTAATTAATTTTTATTTGATGAATAGTCATATAAAGACTTTATAGCTTGATTAGACAAAGGAATAAGTGCAATCATATTAAATATTGTCATTAATCCAACTCCGATATCTCCTAAGTCCCATACAAATGTATATGTTGCAAGCCCTCCGATGAATAACATAATAAGAGCAAATATATTGTATGATATTTGAAAAATCTTTTTATCTCCAAAAAGGTATGCAATATTAGGACGTGCATAAAATAAAATTCCAAGAAATGTTGAAAAACTGAAAAGCCATAATGATATAGCTGTAAAAACTACACCAATGTATCCAAAATGATAATTCATCGCTGTTTGCAATAATTCCATCCCAACAAGACCTGATAATAAGTCTGATGGAGCAAGTAACATAATCATTGCCGTACAAGTACATATCACAATTGTATCAATTATAACACCAAATGCCTGAAATAGTCCTGCTTTTGCTGGATGACTAACATCAGCCGCTGCTGCTGCACAAGGGGCAGAACCACTGCCTGCTTCATTTGAAAATAATCCACGCTTAACACCATTCATAAGAACAGCACCAAATCCACCAGCCACAACTTGTTTTAATCCAAATGCTTCCTCGAAAATAGTAACAATAACCGATGGTAAGATATTTATATTCTTAATTATTACGAAAACTGCAATTCCAAAGTAAAATACAGCCATTATTGGAACGATAATATCCAAAACTTTAACAGTTATATTTTTCTTGAAAATTATAAAAGCAGAAAACAAAACCAATACGGTAGTACTTACTATTGGGCTAATATTAAATGCAGATTTAAAAGATGAAGATACAGAGTTGCTGATAACCTGACTAATACCAGCCCAACAAATTAAACCAGATAATGCAAATAAAATTGCTAGAATACTTTTCTTTTTACCTTTAGCAAAAAAACTATGCATGTAATATGCTGGTCCACCACGAAATCCCCCATAAATAGTGTCTTTTTGTTTGTAAATCTGAGCAAGTGTCGCTTCGACAAATGCTGTTGATGCGCCAATTAAAGAAGTTATCCACATCCAAAAAACTGAACCCGGTCCACCAACTGAAATCGCAGCAACAACACCAACCATATTGCCCATACCAACCCTTGTAGCTGTTGAAACAATAAGTGCTTGAAGTCCGGAAATAGCACCATTTTTTGTTTCACTTTTTTCTATAGAAATTTTTATCATTTCAGGAAACATACGAATTGGTAAAAATTTTGTTTTTACAGTAAAGTATATACCAGAAGGAATTAGTATAAGAACTAATAAAGATATCCCTATTGATGTGCCATTTGGAAGAGGTATAAAGAATAAATCTCCCCATAATAAATTATAAATAATACTAATAATTTGCATTTTTCTATCCCCTTGCTTTTAACTTATTTTAAGTATATAATACAAATTATCATTTGTCTAATAGATAGTTTAGATAAAATACATTTAATTTTTAAATGAAGGACTTTATAATATGGATTTACAAAATTTAAATATATTCATTCAAGTTGCAGAACTTAATAGTTTTACTAGAGCAGGAGAAAAACTTGGATATTCTCAACCTACTGTTTCATTTCAAATAAAACAATTAGAGAATGAACTGGGAGTACAGCTTTTTGACAGAGTTGGACATACTATAAAACTTACAGACGCCGGCAGAGACGCACTGTCTTATGCACAGCAAATATGTCATGCAAGTCAAGAAATGCTTTTAGGTAAAAAAGGCAGAGAAGAAGTATCCGGTATTGTTAGAATTGCAATGGCAGACTCTTTGTTTATGCCTTTAATAGCAGATAAATTTGATGAATTTAGAAAACAGTATCCTAATGTATCATTAAGAGTACAAGCTGCAGGAACAGACACACTGTTTAAATTGTTAGAACAAAATGAAGCAGATATTATATGCACTTTAGATAATCGTACATATAATACAAATTATATTTTAGTTGCCGAAGAAGAAATATCTGTTGATTTTGTTGCATCTGTTGAAAACCCAATATCAAAAAAAAGCGTTATTAATATTTCTGATTTAATTACTCAGTCTTTTATGCTTACTGAAAAAGGAATGAGCTATCGTCGTATTATGGATGAAAATTTTGCCAAACACTCTATTGAAATACATCCTATATTGGAAAATAGCAGCCCCGATATGTTATGTAAACTTGTTGAACAAAATTTAGGAATATCTTTTCTACCAGAGTATGTAACAAAAAAAGCTGTAAATGATAAAAAAATAGTAAAACTTAATGTTAAAAATTTAGAAATGAAAATATGTAAACAAATACTTTATCATAAGGATAAATGGGTTTCTTCGCCAATGAGTGCTACACTTAATCATTTATCAAAAATAAAGCTTATATAAAACGGTACATAAATTTATATGTTATATTTTTACATTCATATATTATATGATAAATCATATTTATTTTTTATGATTTGAGCTTCTGCTAATTTGAATACTGTACTTTTTAGGGCTTTTTTGTTATAATCAATGAGTAAAAATCATCATATTATTATATATAATGTTTAAACATGTATATATTTGATTATAAATTTATAATAAATATATAATATATTAAAAAGGAGGGTTTTATGAATAAATTCAAGTTGGTAAGTGAATACAAACCAATGGGAGACCAGCCAAAGGCGATTGATTCCATTTCAAATGGTATAGAAAATGGATTAAAATCTCAAACTATTCTTGGTGCTACAGGTACAGGTAAAACGTATGTTATGGCACAGATTATAGAAAAAGTTAATCGTCCAACACTTGTTCTTGCACATAATAAAACCCTTGCAGCACAGCTGTGTACAGAGTTTAGAGAACTTTTTCCAGATAATGCTGTGGAATATTTTGTATCATATTACGACTATTATCAACCAGAAGCATATATACCGGCAAAAGATGTGTATATAGAAAAAGATAGTGCAATAAATGAAGAAATTGATAGACTGCGTCATAGTGCAACTGCAAGCCTTTCTGAAAGACGTGATGTTATAATTGTTGCCAGTGTTTCTTGTATATATTCTTTGGGCGACCCTATTGATTATCGTGAGATGGTTATTTCTTTGCGTCAAGGTATGCAAAAAGAGCGTGACCAACTGATGAAAGAGTTGGTAAAACTTCAATATGAAAGAAATGATATGAACTTTACACGAAATAAATTCCGTGTAAGAGGCGATGTTGTAGAAGTTTATCCAGCATATAGTCATGAAACTGCATTTAGAATAGAATTTTTTGGAGATGAAATAGACAGAATAAGAGAGATAAATTATCTTACTGGTGAAGTAAAAAACACCATAAGTCATTTAGCAATATTTCCAGCAAGCCACTATATTATTTCTGATGAAAAACTGAAAAAAGCACTTGAAAGAATTCAAGAAGAAATGGATGGTCAAGTTGAAAAATTTACAAAAGAAGGAAAACTTATCGAAGCACAACGTATTGCTCAAAGAACCATGTATGATATGGAAATGCTTCAAGAAGTTGGAATTTGTAAAGGAGTAGAAAACTATTCTTCTGTTTTTGCTGGAAGAAAACCTGGAGAAACAGGAACAACTTTACTTGATTATTTTCCAAAAGATTTTGTGTTATTTGTAGATGAATCGCATGTTACTATACCACAAGTTGGTGCTATGTATGGTGGGGATTTTGCAAGAAAGAAAAATCTTGTTGAATTTGGATTTAGACTTCCAAGTGCTTATGATAATAGGCCATTAAAATTTGAAGAATTTGAGAAAAAGCTTAATCAAATTGTGTTTGTTAGTGCAACACCAGGCAAATATGAAAAAGAACATAGTGACAATACAACAGAACTTATCATTAGACCGACAGGACTTGTTGACCCAGAGATAACAGTTAAGCCGGTTGAAGGGCAAATTGAAGATTTGCTTGATGAGATAAATATAAGAATAAATAAAAATGAAAGAGTATTAGTTACAACTCTTACTAAAAAAATGGCGGAAGATTTGACCGAATACCTTCAAAGTAAAAAGATTAAAGTTAAATATATGCACCATGAAGTTGATACTTTTGAAAGAATGGAACTTATAAGAGATTTAAGAACCGGAGCAATTGATGTGCTTATTGGTATTAACTTATTAAGAGAAGGTCTTGACATGCCAGAAGTAAGTTTGGTCGCTATACTTGATGCTGATAAAGAAGGTTTTTTAAGAAGTGAAACAAGTTTAATACAAACAATTGGTCGTGCAGCAAGAAATGCAAACGGACAAGTTATAATGTATGCTGATTCTGTTACAAAATCAATGGAAAGAGCGATAACAGAAACATACAGAAGGCGTGAAATTCAGATTAAATATAATGAGGAACATGGTATTATTCCTCAAACAGTAAAAAAAGACATTAGAGGAATAATTGAAATATCTACAAAAGATGATGATTTAAACAAAAAACGAACAAATCGAATGTCAAAAGCAGAAAAAGAAAAGCTTATAGAAAAACTTACAAAAGAAATGAAAGAAGCTGCAAAAATTCTTGATTTTGAACACGCAGCATTTGTAAGAGACAGAATTGAAAAAATAAAGAACTCAAAATAGGAGAATAAATTGAACGATAAAATAATTATAAAAGGAGCAAAGGAAAATAATCTTAAAAATATTGATGTTACTTTGCCTCGAAATAAAATGATTGTTATGACTGGTCTTTCAGGTTCTGGAAAAAGTAGTCTTGCGTTTGATACAATCTATGCAGACGGACAGAGAAGATATATGGAAAGTCTTTCTTCCTATGCAAGACAATTTTTGGGACAAATGGAAAAGCCTAATGTAGAATCTATTGAAGGCTTATCTCCAGCTATTTCAATTGACCAAAAGACAACTAGCAAAAACCCTCGTTCCACAGTTGGTACAGTGACAGAAATATACGATTATTTGCGTTTATTATATGCCAGAATAGGTATTCCGCATTGTCCGATTTGTGGAAAAGAGATAAAACAACAAACTGTAGACCAAATGGTTGACACTATTATGAATTTGCCGGAAGGCACAAAGATACAGGTTTTGGCACCAGTTGTAAAAGCTCAAAAAGGTATGCATATAAAGGAGTTTGATGCTGCAAGAAAACAAGGATTTGTAAGAGTACGTGTTGATGGCAACATATATGACCTTGATGAAGATATATCTTTAGAAAAAAATAAAAAGCATAGTATAGAAATAGTTATTGACCGACTTGTAATTAGAGAAGATATAGTGTCCAGAATTACAAGTAGCATAGAAACGGCTTTAAATATAACCGATAAAGGAGTTATCATTGATGTTATAGATGGAGAAGAAATATATTTTTCTCAAAGTTTTGCTTGTCCAGACCATGGTATAAGTATAGGTGAACTTGAACCAAGAATGTTTTCTTTCAACAATCCTTTTGGTGCGTGTGAAAAATGTACTGGTCTTGGAGAATTTTTGCGTGTTGACCCTGATATGATAATTCCAAACAAGAAGCTTTCTATTGAAGAGGGAGCGATAAAAGCAAGTGGATGGTATTATGCAGAAGGTTCTGTATCAGAGATGTATTATAAAGGACTTGCAAAAGAATATGGTTTTACTCTGTCTACACCAATAAAAGATTTATCAAAAGAAGCATTAGACGCACTTTTATATGGTACAAAAGGAAAAAAACTTGAACTTTACAGACAAAGTGATAGAGGAATATCTAAATATTCAAATGACTTTGAAGGAATTATAAATAATCTTGAAAGAAGATTTAAAGAAACAAACTCAAGCTGGATGAAAGAAGAAATTTCCAGGGTAATGAGCGGTATTGAATGTCCTGATTGTCACGGTGACAGATTGAAACCCATAATACTTGCTGTTACAGTTGGTGGAATTAATATAAGTGATTTCACAAAAATGTCAGTAAGAGATGCTATTGTATTTATAAATAATCTTAATCTATCAGAGCAAGAAGAACTTATTGCCCATTCAATATTAAAAGAAGTAAAAGAACGTCTTACTTTCTTAAAAAGTGTTGGGCTTGAGTATCTTACTCTCGCAAGGTCTGCTTCCACGCTATCCGGAGGAGAAAGCCAAAGAATTCGTCTTGCAACTCAGATTGGTTCATCTCTTACAGGTGTACTTTATGTTTTGGACGAACCAAGTATTGGTTTGCACCAAAGAGATAATGAAAAACTTATAGACACACTTAAACACTTAAGAGATTTAGGAAATACCCTAATTGTAGTAGAGCATGATGAAGATACCATAAGAGCAGCTGACTATATTGTAGATATTGGGCCAGGAGCAGGAGTTCACGGTGGGACTGTTGTGGCACAAGGAACTCTCGAAGATATAGAAAAAAGTGAAGAAAGTTTAACGGGGCAATATCTCAGTGGAAGAAAAGTTATAGAGATACCAGAACATACAAGAGAAGGCAATGGCAAATTCATTGAAATTATCGGAGCACGACAAAACAATCTTAAAAATATCAATGTAAAAATACCACTTGGAAAAATGGTTTGTGTAACAGGTGTTTCTGGCAGCGGTAAATCATCTCTTATAAATGAAATTTTCTATAAAAAAGCTACAAATGTTCTCAGTGGCTCAAAAGTTAAACCAGGTGCTCACGACGATATTATAGGTTTTGAAAATGTTGATAAGGTTATTGGTATAGACCAAAGCGCAATTGGCAGAACACCAAGAAGTAATCCAGCAACATATACAGGAGTATTTACAGATATACGTACACTTTTTGCACAAACACAAGATGCAAAAATGAAAGGATATCAAGCTGGAAGATTTTCATTTAATGTAAAAGGTGGTCGATGTGAAGCCTGTGAAGGTGACGGTATTTTAAAAATCGAAATGCACTTTTTGCCAGACATATATGTACCTTGTGATGTATGTAAAGGAAAAAGATATAATAGAGAAACACTTGAAGTAAAGTACAAAGATAAAAATATAAGTGATGTACTTGAAATGACAGTTGAACAGGCTATGGCATTTTTTGAAAATCAGCCTAAAATTTATAGAAAAATAAAAACACTTTATGATGTAGGTCTTGGATATATAAAACTTGGACAAAGCGCAACAACACTTTCTGGTGGTGAAGCTCAAAGAGTTAAATTAGCACTTGAACTTTCAAAAATTCAAACTGGTAATACTTTATATATTCTTGACGAACCAACAACTGGTTTGCATACAGCCGATGTACACAAACTTATAGAAGTTTTGCAAAAGCTTGTGGATGCTGGAAATACTGTTGTTGTAATTGAACATAACCTTGACCTTATAAAAGTCTGTGACCATATTATTGATATTGGTCCGGAAGGTGGAGATAAAGGCGGTATGATAGTTGCTGAAGGAACTCCAAAAGAGATAAGTGCAGCTGAAAATTCATACACAGGTATGTTTCTTAAAAAATATTTTGAGTAAGGAGTAAAAGTTGAAATATACAGAACAATTAAAACAAGTATTAAATAGTAAATTTGAATATACACCAAAAGCAAATGTTCAGACTTTTGGGTGTGTTCAGAATGAAAATGATTCTGAAAAGATAAGAGGAATTTTGGCACAAAGTGGATATGATATAAGTGAAAACTATGAAGTAAGTGATATTGTAATTTTTAACACTTGTGCAATTAGAGAAAATGCGGAATTAAAAATATTTGGAAATATCGGAAAATTAAAAGCTTTGAAAGCAGAAAATCCAAATATGATTGTTGCTGTGTGTGGCTGTATGGTTATGCAGGCACACATAGTTGATAAAATAAAAAAAAGTTATCCTTTTGTTGATATAGTTTTTGGTGTTAATTCCATTGAAGAATTACCACATATAGTGTATAATTGGTATGTTGATAACAAGCGACAGATTTCAAGTCCAGAAACTAAAACAGAAATTGTTGAAGATATTCCTGTTTACAGAGAAAGCAAATCAAAAGCAACAATATCAATTATGTATGGTTGTGACAACTTCTGCTCATACTGCATAGTACCATATGTAAGAGGTAGAGAACGCTCAAGAAAACCAGAAGATATTTTGTCAGAGTTTAAACAGCTTATTAAAGAAGGATATAAAGATATAACTCTTCTTGGACAAAATGTAGATAGTTATGGCAAAAATCTTGATGTGAAAATTGATTTTGCTGATTTACTTACAATGCTTTGTAAAGTTGATGGAGATTATGTACTGCATTTTATGTCAAGTCACCCAAAGGACATAAATAAAAAAGTAATTGATACAATCCGAGATAATCCAAAAATCTCAAGACAAATTCATCTTCCTGTTCAGTCCGGTAATGATAGAATACTAGGGCTTATGAATAGAAAATATACTGTTCAACAGTATAAAGATATTATTAATTATGCAAAAGAACAAATCCCAGATATTGGTTTTTCAAGTGATATAATTGTAGGCTTTCCTGGAGAAACTTATGAGGAATATTTAGACACAGAAAAACTTGTAAAGGAAATTAACTTTACACAACTTTTTACCTTTATTTATTCAAAAAGAACAGGTACAAAAGCTGCAATAATGGAAGATTTAACTTCTCATAAAGAAAAATCAGAAAGACTTAACAGACTTGTAAAAATACAACAGGATATTTTCTTTAAATATCTGGATAGCTTTAAAGGACAAACAGTGCGTGCTCTTGTTGAAGAAAAAAAAGGTGATACATACTCTGCAAGAATGGCAAACACTCTGGTTGTACATTTTGAAAGTGAAGATAATGAAATTATGGACCAATTTGTCAACTTGAAAATCACAGGTAAAAAGGGAACTGTTTTAAAAGCAGACCTTATTATAAATCAAAAGTAAAAGAAAGAGGAATTTTAAAATGGCATTTGATTTTATTACAGAATTTAAAAAACTTTGCGCACAACTTCAAAAAGAAGATGTTATTGTGTATCTTGAACAAGCAAAAAATATGAGCGATAAAGACCAAGAACTCCAAGACCTTATTGGCAAGTTCAACCTTACAAGATACAATCTTACAACAGAACTTACAAAATCTGATAAAAACGAAGAACTCGTTAACAAGCTTGACGTAGAACTTAACGACTTGTATGAACAAATTATGAGCAATGAAAATATGATTGCTTACAATGAAGCAAGAGAAGAAGTTGACCATCTTACAAAATATATCCAAGCAATCATCACAGAAACAGTTAACGGTGGTGACCCTATGACTGTTGAACTTCCAGAAGAAGGTTGTTCAGGTAGCTGTTCATCTTGCTCCGGTTGTCACTAATATTTAATAAAAAAATTATGGGTCAGCTTTAATAGGCTGACCCAAATATCAATTATAAAAGGACGGTTTAAACTGTGGCAAAACTTTCTCCAATGATGCAACAATATTTTGAAATTAAAAATAAACACAAAGACCATATTGTATTTTTCCGTTTAGGAGATTTTTATGAAATGTTTTTTGATGATGCTATCCTTGCATCAAAAGAATTGGACCTAACTCTTACTGGCAGAGATTGTGGACAAGAAGAAAGAGCTCCTATGTGTGGAATACCTTATCATAGTAGTGAGGCGTATATTCAACGCTTGCTTGAAAAAGGGTACAAAGTTGCAATATGTGAACAAACAGAACAGCCACAAAAGGGAAAAGCGCTTGTAAACCGTGATGTTATAAGGGTTGTTACTCCTGGTACAATTCTTGAAAACAGTATGTTGACTGAAGATAAAAACAATTACATTACAAGTATATATATTGATGAAAATAGTTGTTTTTCTATTTGTTTTTGTGATATATCAACAGGAAATATGCACACAACAAATATATCATCAAAAAATATTCAAAATGATGTTCAAGGAGAATTATATAAATACAATCCTAAAGAAATTATTGTTAACTCCAGCATACTACAATATAAATGGCTCACAGACTACATAAAAAATATACTTAAATGCTCTGTGGAGCTTATATCTAATGATGAATATAATTATGAAACATCAAAAACTGTTGTAAATAATCAATTTGCTGATACAGAATTTGATAAAAGTATGACATATTGTCTATGGCAACTTATTGACTATCTTGGAAAAACTCAAAAAGTTGGTATAGAGAATATATCTCAAATAGAAAGCTATGAGCAAACAAGCTTTATGAAACTTTCTTACACTACAACAAGCAATCTTGAACTTTTTGAAACTATAAGAAGTAAAGAAAAAAAGGGCAGTCTTTTATGGGCTCTCGATAATACAAAAACTTCATTTGGCAAAAGAATGATAAGACAGGTTGTTGCATCACCTCTTATGGAAAAAAAGGCTATAGAAGCAAGACTTGATTGTGTGGATTTTTTTAATAAAAATATTGTTACAAGAATAGAAATTCAAAACTTTTTGAAATCTATACAAGATATGGAACGTCTATGTTCTCGTGCATCATTTGGCAATGCAAGTCCAAGAGATGTATTTTCGTTATCTGTATCTTTAAAATCTTTGCAACCACTAAAAAATATTTTATTAAATTGCAATAATGCACTTATACAAGCTCTAAATAATGATATAAATCCCCTTGAAGATTTATGTGATATATTGGATAGAGCAATTGTAGAAAATCCTCCAGCAACAACAAAAGACGGTAATATTATAAAAAATGGTTATAACGAGGAAATTGACCGTTTGCGTCATTTAGTTAATGACAGTATGGAAATACTGGCTGATATTGAAAACCGTCTTAAAGAAGAAACTGGAATAAAAAACCTAAAAGTTGGATATAACCGAGTATTCGGATACTATATAGAAGTTACAAGGTCTTATCTTGACCTTGTTCCAGACACTTTTTTCAGAAAACAGACCTTGGCAGGTGCAGAAAGGTTTATTACAGAAGAGCTCAAAAACCTTGAGCAAGAAATTATTTCTGCAAATGATAAACTTTTAAGTTTAGAGAAAGAGTTATTTGCTGATTTATTGAGAAAAATAAGTAATAACTCAAAAGAAATTCTTCTCACAACAAAAGCTTTATCTTATATTGATGTAATGGCATCTTTTTCTGAAGTAAGTATAAAAAATAATTACGTAAAACCATCAATAACAGAAGATGATTCACTTTTCATTAAAGATGGACGTCACCCAGTTGTTGAAACTATGCTTAAAGATGACATTTTTATCCCTAATGATACTGTACTTGATTGTGACCATAATCAGATAAGTATTATTACAGGGCCTAATATGGCAGGCAAGTCAACATATATGCGTCAAGTTGCAATAATAACAATAATGGCACAAATTGGTTGTTTCGTTCCGGCAAAAGAAGCAACAATTTCTATTGTCGACTCAATATTCACCCGTGTTGGAGCATCTGATGATTTATCAAGTGGACGCTCAACATTTATGGTTGAGATGAGTGAAGTTAGCGAAATTCTAAAAAATGCTACAAGTAAAAGTCTTGTTATACTTGATGAAATTGGACGAGGAACTTCCACATTTGATGGTATGAGTATTGCAAAAGCAGTTGTGGAATACATTTATGATAAGAAAAATAACTTAGGGTGTAAAACTTTGTTTGCAACACATTATCACGAGCTTACTGATATGGAAAATAATTTTCCAGGAGTTGTTAACTATAATATAGCAGTAAAAAAACGTGGAGATGAAATTACATTTCTTAGAAAAATTGTAAAAGGTGGTGCAGATGATAGCTTTGGTATTCAGGTTGCAAAACTTGCTGGACTTCCTGAAAATGTTATTGAAAGAGCAAAGGTTATTCTTAAAGACCTTGAAGAAAATGCAAAAAGAGAGAAAATGGCAGTAAGGCAACTTTCGTTTGATGAAACTATCCCAATGATAGAAGAAAATTCTGAAAACGAAATGCCATCAGAAATTATTGAAGAATTGAAAAAAGTTGATGTAAACGTACTTACACCTATAGAAGCTCTTAATATTTTAAACAAACTAAAGTCACTTCTTTAAAAGGAGAAACAAATGGCGAAAATCAATGTTTTAGACAAATTCACAGCAGAACTTATTGCGGCCGGTGAAGTGGTTGAAAAACCAGCATCTGTTGTAAAAGAGTTGGTTGAAAATTCAATAGATGCTGGAGCTAAAAATATAATTGTTGATATTGAAAGTGGTGGTATCAAGAAAATTTTAGTTCAAGATGATGGTTGTGGCATAGATAGTGAATATGTAAAAACAGCTTTTATTCGTCATGCAACCAGTAAAATATCAAATAAAGAAGATTTAAATAATATTTCAAGTCTTGGATTTCGTGGAGAAGCGTTGGCTTCAATTGCAAGTGTATCAAAAATTACACTTACAACTAAAACTTCTATTCAAGATTTTGCAGTTGAGTTTAAAATTGATGGTGGGGAAGAAAAAGAATTCAATGTTAAACCATTTATAGATGGAACAAGATTTATTATAAGAGATTTGTTTTATAATACACCGGCAAGAATGAAATTCTTAAAAAAAGATTCGACAGAAGCAGGATATATACAGGAAATTCTAATAAATCTCGCATTAGCTAACCCAAATATATCATTTACATTTAAAAAAGATGGAAAAGATATTTTTACTACAGTTGGAGATGGAAATTTAAAAAATACAATAGCATGTTTATTTTCAACTTCATTTGCAAGTGAAATTTGTCCTATAAATTATGAAGATGGAAAATATTATATTACAGGATTTACAACATATCCTCAATATTCTCGTCAAAGCAGAAATATGCAGTTTTTATTTATAAATGGTAGATATGTAAAAAACAAAACAATTATAGCAGCTGTTGAAAACGCATACAAAGGTACTGTTATGGTTGGAAAATTTCCAGGCTATGTTATAAATATAAATATGCCATATGATTGTGTTGATGTTAATGTACACCCAGCTAAGACAGAAGTTAGATTTTCAAATGATAACGAAGTTTTTACATCTGTTTATAGAGCAATAAAAACATCCTTGGATGAAAATCAAATAATAAAAAAAGTTGATATAAAAAATAGTGTTCAGACAAAATTCTATGTTGACAAAGAAAATGTGCATCAACAATCCTTTACACTAGATAATAAATCAAAACCAGCCATAAAAGAAAATGAATTAAAAATAAATATAATTAATCAATCAAAAAATGAAGCTTTTAAATCTGTTTCTGTAAATGAATTTAAAGAACTTATAAAAAATACAGATGAAGTTAACAGTGACAGAGATTTAACACCATATATTTCAAAAAATTATACATCAGATTATTCTTTGAAAAAGAAAAATTTATATATTCCATTTGAAGATATTGAGGAAGAAAGACCACAAAAAAATATAAATGAAGATACAAAGAATAGTGAAGATATACAAGTTTTAACTAATACAGAATATGTTGAAGAAAATGTCATAACTAAAGAAAATTTTTCTGAAAAAATCTTACCAGACATAAAAGTTATAGGAGAAATTTTTAGCACCTATATTTTATGCGAATCTGAAAATAATCTTGTTATAGTTGATAAACATGCGGCTCACGAAAGGCTGCTTTATGAAAAGATTAAAGAAAATCAAAATTGTGATAATCAACTTTTACTTGCTCCTATTGGTGTAAATCTTTCAGCTAGAGAAAAAGAATCTATTATAAATAATATGGATTTGCTGTCTAGTCAAGGATTTATAATAGAGGATATGGGGTTAAATGGTATTATGCTACGTGCTGTTCCGTTAAATATTTCTTGTGAAAATCCACAAAGTCTTATTGAAGAGATTGCACATAACTTAAGTGAAGGTAACTTAACTTTTTCAGAAAAACTTGATTGGATTCTGCACTCAGTTGCTTGTAGAAGTGCTATAAAAGCCGGAGATAAAGCAACTCAATTAGAACTTGTTAAACTTATAAATGATATTATGACAGAAAAAATACCGTTATATTGTCCACATGGAAGACCTGTTATAATATCCATAACTCAAAAGGAGATTGAAAAACAATTTGGAAGAACGTAAAAAAATTGTAGTTATATGTGGTCCAACAGCAAGTGGAAAAACAGGATTATCACTTATTTTGGCAAATAAATTTAATGGAGAAATTATATCTGCAGATAGTATGCAGGTTTATAAACAGCTTGATGTAGGTACAGCTAAAGCTACAAAAGAAGAACAATCCTTGGCAAAACATCACCTTATAGATTTTTTAGATCCGGCTGAAAGTTATAATGTAGAAATTTTTACAAGGCTTGCAAAAGAGAAAATTTACGAGATATCTTCAAGAGGAAAGCTTCCTTTTATTGTTGGTGGCACAGGATTATACATCGAAAGTCTTGTAAAGGGTGTTGCCTTTACACACCAAAATGATGATAAAACAATAAAAAATCAACTTTACAAAGACCTTGAAGAAAAGGGAAAAGAATATTTGTATAATCAGCTATTACAAATTGACCCGGATTATGCAAAAACAGTACATCCTAATAATGCTGTAAGAGTTATTAGAGCTTTAGAAATTTATTACACAACCGGTGTGACAATGTCTAAACAGATAGCTAACTCAAAACCAATTGAAAAACCATTTGATGCGTTTATAATTGCAATAACATTTAAAAATCGTGCCAAACTTTACCAAAATATTGACAAAAGAGTTGATATAATGGTAAACAACGGAATTTTGCAGGAAGCTGAATATGTATATAAAAATAAGGAGTTGTTTAAGAGTTCTGCTGCTGCAATAGGATATAAAGAGTTTTTTCCATACTTTGATGGAAATCAAACTTTGCAAGAATGTGTTGATATTCTAAAACAACGTTCTAGAAACTATGCAAAAAGACAGCTTACATGGTTTAATCGCATGACTGATGTAAATTGGGTTTATGTTGATGACGATATTGATTATAGAGAGCAAGCTGAAAAAATGCTGGATAATTTTATGAATGGTAAGTAATATAATATGGCTGAACAACAAAAAAAGAGAAAAAAGAGATTAAATATCTCGAGTATAATATTTTTTATCATTATATTTGGAATTTATTTAATTGCACAATGGTATTTGATAAATAGAAATAAAATAGAAACAGTAAAAGCTACTGAGGGTTTTATAAATGACAGTATATTATCAAAAGGTATTGTATGCAGAAATGAAACAGTATTAGAAAATACATCTGATGGATTTGTATACTATAATGTTGAAAATGGTCAAAGAGTTTCTAATGGCATGCTCATAGGTGAAGTATATCCTTCACTTAATGATGTAGAACTAATAAAAAAATCAAAAGATATTCAAGAACAATTAGAGCGTCTTGCAGAAGCTGAAAATTTTATGTCATCTGTAAATGTTGATATTTCAATAATAAGAAAACAACTTAGTAATAGTATGGTGTCTATGTCGCAAAATCTTATTACAGGAAATTATCAACATATTTACGGCGATATGATGGACGTTGCTCTTAATATAAATAAAATTAATTCTGCCATGAATAAAGATGACGATACTAAAACTACACAAGAAGAGTTGGTTAATTTAAAAAATGAAACTGTTTCCAGCATTTCTGCACCAACAAGTACTGTGAACAGTCCTACATCAGGTTATTTTATTAACAGTATCGATGGATACGAAAATGTAATAAATCAAGATACTTTTAAAAATATTTCTTACGAAGAAGGAATAAAAATAATTGACACTCCTGTTGAAAATTCTAAAGATGGCGTATATGGAAAGGTTATAACAGACTATAAGTGGTATTTATGTACATACGTAACACCAGAACAAGCGGAAAAACTCCATGAAGGTAAAAAAGTTAAAGTATCTTTGGATATAAGCCAAAATAAATATCAGGTTGTAGAAATTGAAAATATTATTCCAAAAGATGATATGGTGCTTGTAATTTTAAAATCATCTACAATGGATGCAAATGCTTCATCTATTAGAGTAAGTGATTGTGAAATACTCTTTGCTCAATATAAGGGAATAAAGGTGCCGAAAAGCGCATTGAGAATTGTTAATGGGGAAATGGGAGTTTATGTTAAATTTTCAAAGCTTGTTAAATTCAAAAAAATTTCTCCAATATATCAAGACGAAAAATATATGATATTACCAACTGAAACAACCAGTGATAATGAAGTAGAATTGTATGACGACATTATTGTAAAGGGAGTAAATATTTATGATGGGAAATACTTATAATATAAAAGATAATGTTGATAGAGTTAAATATGATGTTTTTGAAATTTGTTCAAAACTGGGCAGAAATCCTGAAGATATTCAAATAATGGGTGTTTCAAAAACTAAAACTGTTGATGAAATAGAACAAGCTATTAAGTCTGGAATAACTTTATTTGGAGAAAATAAAGTTCAAGAACTATTACAGAAAACAGAAATATTTAAAAAATATAATTTACCATGTCATTTAATAGGAAACCTACAAACAAATAAAGTTAAATATCTTCCTCCTCTAACAAATTACATACAAAGTGTTGATAGCATTAAACTTGCAAAAGAAATAGACAAGCAATATCAAAAAAATAATGCTGTTGCAAATATCCTTGTTGAAGTTAATGTTGGTGATGAAAAATCAAAAGGTGGAATTGATATTTCCAAAACCTTTGAGATTATCCACGAGATATCAGAATACAAAGGTTTATCTGTAAAAGGGCTTATGTGCATACCTCCAATATGTGAAGGAGATAAAGTTCGACATTATTTTGCACAAATGTATAAGTTATTTATTGACATACAGTCTAAAAATGTAGATAATGTTAATATGGATATTTTATCTATGGGAATGTCTAGCGATTATAGATACGCCCTTATGGAAGGAAGTAACCTTATAAGAGTAGGTCAAGGAATTTTTGGACAAAGAAATTATAATATATAGGAGGCAACATGGGAGTTTTTGATAAAATTAAAAATGCTTTCGGCGTTGATGACGAAGATTACGATGACGATTTTGATTATGAAGAAGAGGATGAAGTTGTGGAAAATACAGTAAAGCCAGATTTTTCTCAGCCTAAAAAAGAAAAAAATCTTTCTATTGCAACTAGCAGTGTTACTTCACCACAGTTACAAGTTGTGCTTGTTAAACCAGAAAGATTTGATGATGCAAGTGGTATTGCTGATAGTCTTAATGCAAAGAAAACAGTTGTATTAAATCTTGAAGCAACAAGCAAAGAAGTATCAAGAAGACTTGTTGACTTTTTGTCAGGTGTTGCATATGCAAATAACGGTCAGATTAAAAAGATAGCAAATTCAACATTTATTATTACACCATATAATGTAGATGTTTCAGGAATTGGTATTCTTGAAGAAATTGATACAACTTCAATTTACTAATATATGAGAGGTTATATACCACCTCAAAATAATGAAGAGGTTGTTTTTGCTAAAAAAATACATCACACATTAGACCTTGCAGAAACTCTTGGCTGTATACAATACACATTATTTATGGATTTAAGACAACAAGAACTTTTTATAGCTCAAGCAAATAAGTTTACAGGGCTAAATTATAAATTTTTTTCTGGATACATAGGTGATGATGAAAGAAAACTTGCTGCCATATACCCAAATTATATGGAATTATATTCAGATGATTTGCCAATTGTTGTGATTAAATCAAAATTGTTAGACAAGAATTTATCTCATAAAGATTTTCTTGGCACAGCTATGTCACTTAAAATAAAGAGAGAATATATGGGTGATATAGTTATATATAATGATAATATTTATATTATGTGTCATAAAAATATATCAAATATTTTAATTGATGAACTTGTTATGGTGAAAAAGACACCGGTTAGTTTTGAAATATGTGACGAAGAATTACATTTTCAAAAAGAATATTCTCTTATAAAAACATCAACTGTTGCTTCTATGAGAGTAGACAGCGTAGTTTCAGCTATGCTTAATTGCAGTCGTTCAGAGGCAGTGAAACTTATTAAACAAGGTAATATAAGAGTAAACCAATTAGAAATATCACATAGCGACTTTGAAATGTTTGATAATGATATTATAAGTATAAAGTATAATGGTAAATACAAGCTTTTCTGTGATGGTGGGAAAAGTCGTAAAGATAGAATATTTATTAAAACAGCAAAATATTAAACTTGGAGGATAAATAATGTTCAATCCAGATGAAATAAGACAAATTACATTTGAAAAAGTTGTACGTGGATACAGACCAGAAGATGTTGAGTCTTTTATGGAGAAAATAGCAGATGAATTTGAGTCTCTTTTGACAGAAAAAAAAGATATTGAAAATCAATTGTATGTTTTAGCTGAAAAGATAGAGCAATATAAAACTGAAGAAGAATCTATTAAAGCAACTTTGATTAATGCTCAAAAACTTGGTGAAAGTATTATTGCTGAATCAAGACAAAAAGCAGAAACAATTCTTAAAGATGCAAATATAAGAAAAAATGATATACTTGCTTCAGCTCATGAGGAATTTGCTTTATATGAAGACAATCTTACAAGAATAAAAAGAGAAGTTAGTGATTTTAAAATTACTGTTTTAAGTATGTATAAAGAACATATCGAATCTCTAAGTAAGGTTCCTGAAATAAGAAAAGAACCAGCAAATGTAGTTCATGAAGAACAAAATGAAAGTGTAAAAGAAAATTCTTTTGAATCAGTTCAGGAAACAGAAATTCAAGAAGAAAATATGGAATCTACTCAACAGTTTTCAGTAGATGAGAACAATCAGGAAGAAAGCAAGGAATTTAATAATATTTCTTCTCTTTTTGAATAATATTAATATTATGATTAACTTATAAAAAGGTTAGTGCATATACACTAATCTTTTTGTGTTGCACAAAAGAAATTTAAAGAGGAATTTAATGTATAATTTTATTTTAATTTTTATTTTAATAGCCTTTGACCAAGGATTTAAGTATCTTGCGACACAATATCTTGCATCTGGTTTAACAGTAACATTAATCCCACATATTCTAGGGTTAGATTATGTATTAAACCCAGGCGCTGGTTTTAGTATTTTGAGTGGTAAAGTTGATTTTCTTATAATAGTAACATCAATTGCATTATTATTCATTGCTTATATAATTTTTATAAAAAAAATACCAAACAAAATTGAAGAATTTAGTTTTGTTTTGATTTTATCAGGCGGTATTGGTAATCTTATAGATAGAATACTTAACGGAGTTGTTGTAGATTATTTTAAGTTTTTATTTATAGATTTTCCAATATTCAATTTTGCAGATATACTTATATGTTGTGGTGTTGCACTTTATGCAGGTTATATAATTTTTACAGAATTTTCATCCAAAAACAATAAAGGTGAAAAAGCAGATGAATAATATTATGTTAAAAGTTACACCTGAATGGGCAGAATCAAGAATAGATGTTTTTGTATCTAAAAATACAGAGTATTCTAGAAATTCTGTTCAACTACTTATTGAAAATAAGAAAATCTTTGTAAATGATAAGATAGTATCTAAAAGCTATAAAATGAAAGATGAAGATGTTTTATACATAATAGTAGAACCACCTAAAGAAGTTGGTATTATTGCTCAAAATATTCCCCTTGATATTTATTATGAAGATGATGATGTTTTAGTAGTAAATAAACCTAAAGGTATGGTTGTTCATCCAGCTAATGGTAATGAAGACGGCACATTAGTAAATGCATTAATGTATCATTGCAAAGACTCTTTATCTGGAATAAATGGAGAAATACGTCCCGGTATAGTTCATAGAATAGATAAGGATACATCTGGATTACTGGTTATTGCAAAAAATGATATTGCACATGAACACTTAGCAAAGCAATTTAAAGCTCATTCTATAAATAGAATATATTATGCTATTGTATATGGAAATATAAAAAATGATTTTGGTGATATAGAAGCACCGATAGGAAGACATAAAACAGACCGCAAGAAATTTTGTATTACTCAAACAAATTCTAAATATGCATTTACACATTATGATGTTATAGAAAAATTAAACGGGTTTACACTTGTAAAATGTAAACTTAAAACGGGAAGAACTCATCAGATAAGAGTACATATGCAAAGTATAGGTCATCCTCTTGCGGGAGATAATGTTTATGGGCCAAAAAACTGCATAACAGAACTTAAAGGACAAGCATTGCATGCGGGTGTTTTGGGTTTTATACATCCAAAGACAGAGAAATATATAGAATTTACTTCTCCATGGCCACAAGAATTTGAAAAGTTTTATAACAAGGTAAAATTAAAATAATGAAAAAAAATATAAAAGATATTTTAGTTGTAAGTGATTTGGATAATACTCTGCTTACTGCTGAAACAGGAATTCCAGAATATAATTTGGAAATGATTAAAAAATTTCAAGAGTTAGGTGGAAACTTTACAGTTGCCACTGGTAGAAGCATAGAATCAATTTCAAGATATCTTAATCAGCTGGAATTATCAACACCAGCCATAACATATAATGGTGGTATTATTTACGACTTTAAAAATAGGCTTTTTTTGATAAAAAAAACATTGCCAGAAAGTGCTAAAAAAGCATTAGAATTAATCCGAGAAAAATTTCCGGATGTCGGTACAGAAGTTATGTGTGATAATAATAGACTTTATATGATAAGAGAAAATGCTTATACACATAAACACATAGATGATGAAAAATTAAGTTATATATGCGCAGATATTTCATCAATAAAAAATAATTGGATAAAGGTATTGTTTGCAGATAGAAATAGCAGGCTTTTAGAATTACAAGAATTTTGTAGGTCTTTACCATTTGATGACATAGAATTTGTTATGTCAAATACTATTTATTTTGAGATGTTACCTAAAAATGTTACAAAAGGTACTGCTTTAAAAGAGCTTTGTGATATTATTAATGTTGACATTTCTGATACAGTTGCCATAGGAGATTATTATAATGACATGGAACTGCTTAAAACAGCAGGATTAAGTGTTTGTGTTGATAACGCTCCTCAGGATATAAAAAATATTTGTCATGCCGTTGTCCCAAAATGCACAGACGGTGGCGTGGGGCATTTAATTGCACAAATAATCAAGTCATGTTCATAACAGGAGGAATTATGGATAAGAAATTTTTACAAGAGAAAGCATTAGAAGTAAGAAAGGATATTGTAACTGCTGTACACAGCGCAAAAAGTGGACACCCAGGTGGTTCTTTGTCTGTAGCAGATACACTAACATACCTTTATTTTCACAAAATGAATGTTGACCCTAAAAATCCAAAAATGGAAAATAGAGATAGATTTGTTCTTTCCAAAGGACATACAGCACCAGCTTTATATTCTGTTTTGGCTGAAAAAGGTTTTTTTGATAAATCAGAATTAGTTAAACTTAGAAAAGTTGGCGCAATGCTTCAAGGTCATCCAGATATGAAAGGTATTCCTGGTGTTGATATGTCAACAGGTTCTCTGGGACAAGGTGTATCAACCGCTGTTGGTATGGCTATAGGTGCAAAATTATCAAATGCTGACTATACTGTGTATACAGTTCTTGGCGATGGTGAAATTCAAGAAGGTCAAGTATGGGAAGCTGCAATGAGTGCTGCTCACTATAAACTTGATAACCTTGTTGCTGTTGTTGATAATAATAATCTTCAAATTGACGGTAAAGTAAGTGATGTTATGTCTGTTTATCCAATTGATGAAAAATTTGCAAGTTTTGGTTGGAATGTTACAACTTGTGATGGTCATGATTTTGACAGCATCCATGCAGCTTTTGAAAAAACAAACGAAAAAAATGGTAAACCATGGGTTATCATTCAAACATCTGTAAAAGGTAAAGGCGTTTCATTTATGGAAAACCAAGCTTCATGGCATGGTACAGCACCAAATGATGAACAATATGCACAAGCAATGGCAGACCTTGATGCAATTGCTAAAGAATTGGAGGGTAAATAATTATGTCAGAAGTAAAATTGATTGCAACAAGAGAAAGCTATGGCAATGCTCTTGTAGAACTTGGTAAACAAAATCCTGATATAGTTGTTCTTGATGCAGACCTTGCAGGTGCAACAAAAACAGGTGTTTTCAAAAAACAATTTCCAGAAAGATTTTTTGATTTTGGTATTGCAGAATCAAATATGATGGGTGTTGCAGCAGGTCTTGCAACAACAGGTAAAATTCCATTTGCATCATCTTTTGCAATGTTTGCAGCAGGTAGAGCTTTTGAACAAATTCGTAACTCTATTGGTTATCCACATCTTAATGTTAAAATTTGCGCAACACATGCAGGTATCTCTGTAGGTGAAGATGGTGCAACTCACCAATGCAATGAAGATATTGCACTTATGCGTTCTATTCCTGGTATGGTTGTTATTAATCCATGTGATGACGTAGAAGCTAAACAAGCTGTATGTGCAGCAGCTGAATATATGGGTCCTGTGTATATTCGTCTTGGTAGATTGGCAGTTCCTGTTGTAAATGAAGAAAACTATAAATTTGAACTTGGCAAAGGTGTTACACTTAGAGAAGGTAAAGATGTAACAATTATTGCTACTGGGCTTATGGTTGCAAGAGCTGTGGAAGCTGCAAATATTTTAGCTGCTGATGGAATTGATGCTAGAGTTATAAATATACACACAATTAAACCTATAGATAAAGAAATTATCGTTAAAGCTAGTCAAGAAACAGGCTGTATTATAACTTGTGAAGAACATAGTGTTATTGGTGGATTGTATAGTGCAGTAAGTGAAGTTGTTTGCCAAGAAGCACCATGTAAAGTTGTTCCTGTTGCTGTTATGGATACATTTGGCAAATCTGGTCCAGCAAAAGAATTGCTTGATGTTTTTGGTCTTAATGCTACAAGCATAGTAGAAAAAGTTAAAGAAAATATTAAATAATAATTTTAAAAGCTCTGTAGTCATACAGAGCTTTTTTGTGATATTTTTTTAATAAATATTGTTAAATTTTTGAAAATATTATATAATAAATCAAATATATAATATTTGGAGCAATAATGAAGAAAAATATAATTACATTGATAAATTTAATTCTTGTATTTTTTGTATTATCTTTTACTGCTTTTGCAGAAGAAGATAACAACAATCAACAGCAATCAGATAAACAGGAAATTGTTTATAATACACCTGATGAAATAAAAGGTGTATTGGTTTCTCCAGAAACAGATTTTGCAACAGAACCATTACAATCAGAAGAAGCTGTTAAAACTCAAATTAATAATATAATAAATACTATATCAGACAATGGTCTAAATACTGTGTATCTTAATTTACAAACATCAAAAGGTGTTATATATAATTCTGAGTATTTTCCAATATATACATCTTTTGATGCATTGCAATATTTTATAGAACAGGCAAAGGCAAATGAAATATTTGTATATGCTGTCATGAATCCATGTTATGTGTCAACTGGAGATTCTTTGGTTGATTATAAATATATATATAGCGACCTTATATCACAAAGTCAACAAAATATTGCAGAAGTTGTTTCAAAATATAATATTGATGCAATTCTTATAGAAGGATATTATAACAGTATTAATGATAAAAGTTTTGAAGAATATAGAAATTTTTCTTCAGGTGTTGGATTTGAGCAATGGATGAAAGAAATAACAACAAGTCTTGTAAAATCATTATCTGATATAGTTAAGAAAACAAATCCTGCTGTACAATTTGGTTTAGTAGTAGATAGTGTTTGGGCAAACAACAACACATTGCCAACTGGTTCAGCAACATCTGATGAATTTGAAATGTACACAGATGGTTTTGTTGACTTGCCAACTATTATGACATTATCAAATATCAATACTCTTTTAGTAAAATTGCCTGGTTCTACAGTAAGTAAAACTATTCCATTTAAAAGCACATTAAAATGGTGGAAAGATACATTGAAAGACTATAATACTGATATTTGCGCTCTTATATATAATAGTAAACTCTCAACAAACGAAAAAGGCTGGGCTTCACCAGACCAAGTTATACAGCAAATTATATCAACGAGAGATGTAAATACAAAAGGTGCGGTATTTGCATCGTATAAACATATAGCAGAAAATAAAGATAATCATACAGATTTAATAAAAAGATTTTATAAAGGTCAAGTTAAAGTTCAAGATATACTTACTACACTTACTGTGAGTCGTCCTGATAAATTAGTTTACTCTACCTACGAACCAAATGTAAGCTTTTATGGTGCATCTGACCCTAACTTTCCACTATTACTTAACGGAGATGAAGTGGAAAGAAATGATAAAGGCGTATTTTCTCTCGAAATTGAGTTAAAAGCAGGAGAAAACATATTTGAATTTAGCCATAAAACTAAAACAGTTAAATATGTAATAACAAGAAATATTAAAATAATTCAATCCGTATCACCAGAAGGAGCTATGAATGTAGAAGGAAATTCTGTTATTCCAATAACTGTTAGTGCTTATAAAGACTCTAATGTTGTTGCAACTATTGGAGGAGTTACACTCAATCTTGTTCCAAGTGACAGAGAAGATGATAGTACAAATAAAGACTCAAATTATATTCAATACATTGGAAATTATCAATGTCCTCCAAGTTCACAATCTGCTCAAAATATTGGTAATATTAAAGTTTCTGCAACATGGCAAGGAATAACTCAATCTGCAACTGGTGCAAATATAAGCGTTACAGCATTACCGGCACCTGAGATTATGCCAGGAGAAAGAGGTAATATGGTTGAAGTTGTTGCAAATCAAGCAAGAACATATCCTTCATCTGTTATAAACGCAGACCCTAGTGGAGATTGTTTTCCATTACCACAAGGCAGTAAAGATTTTATTGCAAGTGACCTATTAACTTTTACAAGCGGTGGCAAAAATTATAGTTATTATATACTTCGTTCTGGAGTAAGAGTAAATGCTTCTGATGTAAAAGTGGTTGGAGAAACAGAGCTAGTATCAAATAATGTTACAGAAGCAAGTTTATATTCTGATGGTGGTTTTACATATCTTAAACTTAAACAAGATCAACCAATGGCATATAAAGCGACACTACCAAATCTTGGATTTGATACTAATGATGGTATAAATACATTTAATTCATCATCTATAACATTTACTTTTAATCAAGTTGAGAATATACCGGGCAATATTTCAGTATCAGAAAATAATATATTCTCTTCAGCAACAATAACTAAAAACGGTAATAATGCAGTTGTATCTCTTAACTTCCATAGAGCAGGAAGATTTGCAGGATATAAAGCATATTATCAAGATGGATATCTTGTATTTAGATTTACTAATATTCCGTCGAGTTTAGCTGGTGCAAGAATTTATATTGACCCTGGTCATGGTGGTGTTGACTCTGGTACATTGCCTATTGAAGGAATGAAAACAGAAGCACAGATAAACAGAGAGTTGGCGTCAAAAGTTGCAACAATTTTGCGTGAACGTGGTGCAACTGTTCAAGTAACCGATACCACAAATACTGTAAGTTTATCATCACGTGTTGCAATGTCACAGAGTTTTGCTCCACATTTGTTTATAAGTTTACATCAAAATAGTGCAACATCTCCAAATGCAAGAGGTACTGAAGTTTGGTTCTTTAATCCATATTCAGAAATATATGCAGATAGAATTTCTCAAGGAGTTGCCAACGCTTTACAAACTAGGGATAGAGGAGAAAAATATGGTTGGTATTACGTAACAACACATATGGAATTCCCTGCAGTTCTGGTTGAGAATGGGTTCTTATCAAATGTTAACGAATATGATAAGTTAAAAGATGAAAATTATCAAAATGCTATTTCCGTTGCATTAGCCAATTCAATTGAATCGGTATTTTCATCAATTTAATAAGTAAATTTATATGAAAATTTATAAAAGAGTAATGCTTTTAAATTAGCATTACTCTTTTTATTTTGTATATCTATATTTGATTTTAATTATATAATATAAAGTTGTACTTATAGTATTTCTAGTTATTTTATGTAATATAACATTAGCTATAATCATATAAATATTTTAGGTGATGTTATGAAAAATGAAAATCTTAAAAATTTAAAAATTGAAAAAGAAAATATTATATCAGAAAAACAAAACTTACCCCAGAACATACCAGAAAGCAAGAAAAAAAATACTGTAAAAAGAAAAAAATACAATAATAACTTGTATTTGTATGCTCAAATTATAGTTGCAGCAATTTTTATAGTTACAGGAATAATGCTTAAATCAAGTGGCGGTACAGCGTATAATGAATTAAAAGAAGATTATGCTCAATTTTTTAATTCAGAAAATGTGTATGAAAGCAATTTTTCATATTCAAGCTTTTTGTCAAACATTAGTGAAGATATAAGAGAAAAATATAATAAATTTATGGAAGCTATGACACATATTTATGGAAAAGGTTCTAGTGGAGATGTTCCTACAAATGTTTCTATGAAAAAATATATTCCTGAAGAAAAGGGAATAAGGCCGGTAAATGGATATATTTCATCTCCTTTTGGTTCACGTGTAGACCCATTTAATAAAAAGAAAAAAGACTTTCACACTGGTATGGATATTGCAGCTGCAAAAGGAACTTTTATAAAATCTGCTTTTGGCGGAGAAATAATTGAAACCGGATATAGTGATACAGCAGGAAATTACATAAAAGTTAAAAATAATGAAGAACAGCAAACGTTATATTGTCATACACAATTTGTATTTGTAAACAAAGGTGATAAAGTTTTAAAAGGACAAATTATTGCTACTGTCGGAAACACTGGATTAGTAACAGGACCACATCTTCATATTGAAGTTATGTATAAAGGCAATAAAGTAAATCCTATATATACGGTGGAATAGTTTGAGCTATTTTTTTCTATGTATAACTTTTTTTGCATTACTATTCGATAAACTCAATATATTTTTATTTTTAATAATAAGTTCTGCTTTTCATGAAATTGGACATATATTTGCATGTTTGATGTGTGGCTGTAAACCAAGTTTGAGAATTTCTTTATTTGGCATTAAATTATCAAATTATCCAAATAATAAATATAAAAAATTATTTATTTTAATTTGTGGACCACTTGTTAATTTAATTTTTATTCTTATATGTATATTATTAAATTCATATAAATTCAAATTAAATAGATATGTATTTATGTGTGTAAATATAGTTTTGCTAACATTCAATATTATGCCTATAAACTTTCTTGATGGTGGACAGATAATATATCTTTTTTGTGACAATTATTATATGCAAAAAGCCCTAGATGTAATATCATTTTTATTAATCATTTTTGTTATATTTATTGTCTCTTCAAATATAACAATATCATTGATAGTGTTATTTATATTTGTAATTTATTATATTTTAAATAATACGAAAATGTAAAAATATCGTATAAATCGAATAGAACCCTAATTGTAAAAATTTTACAATTAGGGTTCTATATTTTATTATTCCCATTTGAGAGTAAATTTGCCGGTTGCACCTTTAAATTTAAAGCATATAGTATATTTAATATTTTTATCAATAAAAATATCTTTTGGAGTACTGTATTGATCTAAAGACAGGATTTCTTCGTCTTTATTCATAAGGCAAGTGGTAAAGTGTCCCATTTCAATATTTGAGTTTAAATCAAAAGTATAGTATTTACTTTCTTTAAATTTTATAACCTTTTTTGTATACCCATTACATGATTTAAATCGTGATGTTATTTGTTGTTTTCGCCTACTGTAATATTGAATAAACATAAGTGCAGATTTATAACTAAAAAATCCAAAGCCATTTATATATAAAATATATACGAGTAAAATTACAAATATAGGAATAAATAAAAAAAGCAACATAATTATTTCCTTACTAAATAAACTGGGTTATATTTTAAGATATATATAACATATTTAATATATCAAGTCAATATATAATATTTGAAAAAAATATGAAAGTATGATATATTAAATTGAATGATAATTACAGAGGGGAATATGGTAGATGATAGATAATAAATTAAAATCAGCTCTTCTAAGTGTTCAAAAACCAGCAAGATATACCGGTGGTGAACCTGGCTGTATTATAAAAAATAAAGAGAATATAGATATAAGATTTGCATTTTGCTTTCCTGATACTTATGAAGTTGCTATGTCTCACCTTGGATTAAAGGTTATATATGATGCTCTTAATAAGCAAGAAAATATATGGTGTGAGCGTTGCTTTGCTCCTTGGGTAGATATGGTGGAGCAAATGAAAGAAAAAGAAATTCCAATGTTTGCTTTAGAGAGTAAAGACTCTCTAAAAGAATTTGATATAGTAGGCTTCACCCTTCAATACGAACTTTCATTTACTAATATTCTGCTTATGCTTGAACTTGCAGATATACCAGTCTATGCAAAAGACAGAGATGAAAGTTATCCTCTTATTTGTGCAGGTGGTCCATGTACCTGTAATGCTGAGCCAGTTGCAGATTTCTTTGATTTTATGTTTCTTGGGGAAGGTGAATATCATACAATAGAAGTTTGTAATAGATACCATCAACTTAAAAAAGAAGGTAAAAGTAAGAAGGAGATTTTAATAGAGCTTTCTAAAATTGAAGGTATATATGTACCATCATTGTATCAAATTGAGTATAATGACGATAATACTGTTAAGTCAATTTCATCTGATGTTGGAGCACCTATCCCTTGTAAAAAAGCAATCATTAAAGAATTTAAAAACTTGCCATTTCCAACAAATGTTGTAGTTCCAATTATAGGTGCTGTTCATGATAGGGCTATGGTAGAAGTTCTTCGTGGTTGTGTGCGTGGTTGTCGTTTTTGCCAAGCCGGTTTTATCTATCGTCCTTTTAGAGAAAGAGATGCAGACCTTATCAATGAGGGTGCAAAAGAGTTGTGTGGATGTACAGGCTATGAAGAAGTTTCTCTCACATCACTTTCTACAAGTGACCATCCTCAACTTGAAACATTACTAGATAAAATGCTTGATTGGACTCAAGATGAAAAAGTTAATATTGCTTTACCATCACTGCGTGTAGATAATTTCTCTGAAAGCTTAGTTGAAAAAGTTTCAAGAGTAAGAAAATCAGGTCTCACTTTTGCTCCAGAAGCTGGCACACAACGTTTGCGAGATATAATTAATAAAAATGTTACAGAAGAAGAACTTGAAAAAACATGTAAACTTGCTTTTGAAGCTGGATATTCTGCTGTTAAGCTTTACTTTATGATGGGACTTCCAGGAGAAACAATGGAAGATATTAAAGGAATTGCTGATACAGCTAAAAAAGTTCTTGATATATATTACTCAATGCCAAATAGACCAAAGGGAAGAGGGGCAGAAGTTTCTATTGGAGTTTCATGTTTTGTTCCAAAACCATTTACGCCATTTCAATTTGTTCCACAAGACACATCAGAGCAATTAAAAGAAAAACAAGCATATCTTTTGGAATGTGTTTCGAATAATCGCCGTATAAAAGTAAGCTATCATGATTCTGAGACAAGCTTTCTTGAAGCTGTTCTGGCTCGTGGAGATAGAAGATTATCAAAAGTTATTTTTGATGCATATAAAAAAGGTTGTATTTTTGATGGTTGGTTTGAATGCTTTAAATACCAAAATTGGTTAGATTCATTTAAAGAAAATAATATTGATATGACATTCTACGCAAATAGACTTAGAGATGTTGATGAGATAATGCCATGGGACCATATTAACTATGGCGTAACAAAAAAATTCTTAATAGAAGAATATAAAAAATCATTAGAAGCAATTACTTCTGCACCATGTAACAAAAAATGCAATAATTGTGGTGCAAATAAACTGTTAGGGAGGGCTTGTTTTGAGTACAGTAAGGCTTAAATTTAAAAAAACCGGTCTTTCTATTTATTATTCACAATTAGATTTACAAAGAGTCATGGCAAGAGCACTTAAAAAATCTGGACTTCCTGTATGGTATTCACAAGGATTTAATCCACATATTTATATGACATTTATATTACCATTATCTTTGGGACATGAAAGTGTTTGTGAAAGCGTTGATTTTAGGCTTAATGAAGATGTTTCTGAACAAGAAATTATTAAAGCAATGGAAGGCACATTGCCAGAAGGTATAGAGCTTATTTCAGCATCATCGCCTGATTACGACGCTAAAAACATAGCTTTTGCAAGATACGATATAACTTTATATGGAAAATCAGATGAAATATTAAAATCTATTGAAAATTATAATAGTTTAGAACAGGCAATTGTTGTCAAAACAACAAAAAAGGGTAAGAAAGATATAAATCTTAAAGATTTAATAAAAGATGTAGAAATAATTGATAAAAAGGACGGAGAGATAGTTTTTACTGCCATTTATCCAGCAGGTTTATCATTAAATATCAATCCTTCATTATTACTAGAGTATCTTAGTGAAAATTATGAAATACCAGTTCTTGACGCATTAGTTATAAGAAAAAATCTTTTTGATAATGAAATGAAAATACTTCAATAACAGTTGGCATATATTGACAAAATAATATTGACAAATATATATATATTGTGATATTATATTTAGGCGTTAGTATCTGTTGAGCCATCAACAGGGTTAATGTATATCATTAAACGGGTGGTCCTCTGATGATAAAAAGTTTATCATGTACGAACACTTGCAAAACATGGAGGAAAAATAATGGACGCAATTAAATTAATGACAGAAGGCATGCTTAAAGCTGAAAAACCAGTTGTTAACGTTGGTGACACTGTAAAAGTTCACGTACGTATCAAAGAAGGCGAAAGAGAAAGAATTCAGGTTTTTGAAGGCACAGTTATTGCTAAAAAACACGGTGGTATCAATGAAACATTTACAGTAAGACGTGTTGCTTACGGTGTAGGTGTTGAAAGAGTATTCCCAATCAACTCCCCATTTGTAGAAAAAGTAGAAACAGTTCGTAACGGTCGTGTTCGTCGTGCTAAATTGTTCTACCTTAGAGATCGTGTTGGTAAAGCTGCTAAAGTTAAAGAAAAAATCAAATAATGATTTTAAAGAGGACACAAGCTGTCCTCTTTTTGCTTTATGTACTTATTTTGAGGTATGAATAATATGAAAACTTTTTATGATATAATTGATAGTATTATGGTTTCTGTTATTACTATAACAGTTGTGATTTTGTTTTTATTTCGTGCAGTTTCTGTAGACGGTATTTCAATGGAACCAACACTAAAACACGATGAAAGACTTATTATTACTAACTTTTTTTATAATCCCCAAAAAGGTGATATTGTAGTTATCGATAAAAATAATTCATACAATAAACCATTAGTTAAGCGTGTTATTGCCACTGAAGGTGATACAATAAAAATAGATTACTCTACTGGTGATGTTTATGTAAATAATCAATTACTTGTAGAAAATTATATTAATGAAAAAATAAATCCAGAAAATATTCCTGATTTAGAAGTTACTGTTTCTAAAGGTTGTGTATTTGTTATGGGAGATAATCGTAATCATTCAGGTGATTCACGTGTTAAAGAAATAGGATTAATAAATAATAAAAATATTTTAGGAAAAGCAATTCTGCGTATATACCCATTTAACAATATAGGAGTTTTATAAATGAGACCAGACGATTTTGAATTATTGGCTGAACATAATGTAAATCATCAACAAATACATTGGTTTCCAGGACATATGATGAAAACCCTTCGTCTTATGGAGAAGGAAGTTAAAAATGTAGATGTTGTTATTGTTTTGCTTGACTCTCGCATACCGTTTTCAAGCCAAAACCCAGAAATTGAACAGATTATTAAAAATAAAAATAGAATATACATTTTAAATAAACAAGACCTTGCTGACCCAGAGATAACAGCTAAATGGATTAAACACTTTAAAAACAAAGGTACGGGTGCAATTGCATTAAATAGTAAAACTGGTAAAAACTTTGGTTCGGTTCGCACTCAGATTGAAAATGAACTTAAAGACCTTTTGGAAAGAAGACAACAAAAGGGAATAGAAGGCACAAAAATTCGTGCAATGCTATGTGGTATTCCAAATGTTGGTAAATCTACATTTATAAATGGGTTCGCAGGTTCACAGCGTGCAAAAGCTGCAGATAAGCCTGGCGTAACAAGAGGGAAACAATGGATTACTGTAGATAATTTTGAGCTGTTAGATATGCCTGGGGTTTTATGGCGTAAATTTGAAAATAATAATATTGCTTCAAACCTTGCATTTATAGGTTCTATAAAAGACGATATATTAGATATAGAAACACTTGCAATGTCACTTATTGATGAACTAAAAAAAATATATCCTAATCTTTTATTAGAAAGATATAAATTAGTAGATGAAGATTTAGAACTTGACAATTATGATATTCTTCGTAAAATAGCCAGAAAAAGAGGCATGCTTTTACCAGGAAATGAAGAAAATACAGAACGTGCAGCAATAATGATTTGTGATGAATTTAGAGCTTCAAAACTTGGCAGAATAACACTTGAAAGGCCAGAAGACTATGAGTAATTTATATGATTTTGATAAGGCTTTAAAAGAAACATATCCAATTTTATGTGGAGCAGATGAGGCTGGCAGAGGTCCTTTATGTGGACCAGTATGCTGTGCAGCAGTTATTCTTAAAAATGAATTTAATTGTGAAGATATTAATGATTCAAAAAAACTTACTGAGAAAAAAAGAGAAAAACTATTTGATATAATTATTCAAAATTGTTTAGCTTATAGTATAGTAATGGTAGAACCAGAAGTTATTGATGAAATAAATATACTTAACGCATCACTTCAAGGCATGAAACAAGCTGTAAAGCACTTAGGCCTTACACCTGATTTGCTTATAGTTGACGGTAATAAAATACCAAAAGACATGGAAATTGAAACAAAGTCTCTTGTAAAAGGTGATTCTAAAAGCTTATCAATAGCAGCTGCGTCAATATTAGCTAAAGTTAGTCGTGATAGGTACATGCAACAGTTACATGAAGAATATCCACAATATCAACTTGATAAACATAAGGGATATCCAACAAAACTTCATTATGAACTAATAGCTGAATATGGGATAAAAGATTTTTATCGCAAAAGCTTTTTTAAAAAAAGACCTGAGTTATTAAAGTATGTTGAATAAAATTATAGGTGATTTCGGCGAAAACCAAGTCGCAAAGTTATATAAAAAGAATGGATATAAAATTCTGGCAAGAAATTTTTCTTGCAGAATGGGTGAACTTGATATTGTTGCTATAAAGCATGATATAATAGCAGTTATAGAAGTTAAAACACGCAAAAATCAAAATTTTGCACAAGCAAAGGAATTTGTAGACTATAAAAAGCAAAACAGAATTAAAACAACAACAATGATATTTCTTCAAAAGAATAATTTATCTGATAATATTGTTAGATTTGATGTTGCTGAAGTTTACACTGAAACAAATACAATAAATATAATTGAAAATGCTTTTTAAAAGTCATAAAACAAAAGGTACCAACAAATTTATTGGTGCCTTTTATTTTATAATAATTATATTAGACTAAATAACTTATATATAATTTTTTAATAATTCTACATTTAAATCCATAATTCATTATTAAACCACGGCTTTGAGCCGTAAGTAAAAGTCTTTAGGATAACAATGCTTTGAGATAATATTAAATTTGTTAAATATTAAGTATACGGATAATAAAAAGAAATATAAAAATTATATCTTAAAGGCTATGTGAATTGTTTGACAAAATATATAATTTGCGATAAAATACGATAAGTACATATATCTAAGTACACATATTATATGATAAAGATATGTCTGAAGAAAAGAAAAAAGGAGGAAATATTATGTTTGGTAGAATTGGTATGGGTGAACTTTTACTTATTTTAGGTATAGTGTTAGTTATTTTTGGACCATCAAAATTGCCAGCTCTTGCAAAAAGTATGGGTCAGGCTGTAAAAGAGTTCCGTAAAGGCACACAAGATGTTACAGAAAAAATAGAAAAACTTGCTGATGAACCTGCTATTCCAGAAGAAAACAAAAAGAATGAAGCAGATAAATAAGCTATACTATGTCTAAATATTGGAGGCACTACATTTGAGTAAGAATAATGAAATGCCACTTTTGGAACATTTATCTGAGCTTAGAAAAAGATTGACAGTTATGGTAGTTGCCAATGTGGTAGTTGCAATGTTACTCTTTAATGTGGCAGGTAAAATTATGGCTTATCTTCTTGCTATAAATCCGGGCATGGAACTTGTCTATATTTCACCTTCTGAGCTTTTGATAGTTTATATCCAAATATCTTTTATAGCATCTTTTATATTATGCTCTCCAATAAATATTTATGAAATATGGGCATTTTTAGAAAAAGGGTTATATAAAAAGGAAAAAATTTATGTATTGGTTTCGCTGTTTTTTGGTTTAATTTGTTTTATAGTAGGTGTTATATTTTGCTATAAAATGGTACTTCCTATAACTTTGCAGTTTTTTGTTAGAATTGCAATTGAAGAAGTTTCTGCTATGATATCTGTTAAATCATATACAAACTTTGTAAATGTAATGCTTTTATCTTTTGGTGTTGTATTTGAAATGCCAGTTATAATTTTCATGCTTACAAAGCTTAATATAATTAAACCAGAATTTTTAAAGAAAAACAAAGGTTCTATAATAATTCTTATATTTATATTTGCTGCTATTATTACACCACCAGATGTTGTTTCTCAAACTATGTTGGCGGTGCCTATGATTTTGTTGCTTGAGTTAAGTATATTTATAAGTGTACTTGTAGACAAAAGAAATAAGAAAAAACAAATGAATTAATATTTTTATTTTAAATATTTTGATTGTACCAATAAATATAATAATAAAAAGAAGTAATGATTATTTTCACCATTACTTCTTTTTTTATAAACTAATTTTATATAATATATTGAAATTGTTAAATGGCTATGCTACAATGATAAAAATATATCTTATTGAAAGGAAATACATGTATGTAC
>JAHHUD010000020.1 GCA_020024185.1 Oscillospiraceae bacterium
TTGCAACAAGAAAACCAAAAACAATTTTACCTTTTGCAGTTTTTGGTGTTGTTGTTGGCTCATTAAGCATAAATAATGCACTGTATAAAACCGCACCGTTTAAAAGTTCCATTTCAACTGATGCAAAACGTGGAAAACCATATATTCTCGGAAACAACAATGCTATACCTGCTGTTGTAAGCAAAAATGTAACCGGTGCGTGCCATGTTATAAGCTTTTTATAAATCATAAAAACACCGATAACTGCAATAACAAGTATAAAGTCTGAGCCGATAGAACCCGGATAATTGCCCAAAAGCATATTAACAAGACTATATCCAGGCACACCGCCTTCTTTGATGATTGCGGCATTGGACATAGCAACATTTGCAGTTTCGCCTGTCAAAATATTTACTTGTGAAAAAGGTGCAACCGCCGCAAAAACTTTATCCGGCCAGTTAACTGATGCCACACAAGATGCAAGAGCGGCAAGGTTAAAAGGGTATACGCCTTTGCCACCAAAAACATGTTTGCCTATAAGCACAACAAATCCGACTGTAATGTTTACAACATAAAACGGAATATTAACCGGCATTAAAAGGCTGAAAATAACCGCTGCCTGAACGCTTGAATTATCTTTTTTATCAAAGTCAGTATGACGCACCATTGATACAAGTACGTCAACTATTCTTGCAGTAATCATGGCACTTAGACAAATAAAAAGAACTCTTGGCCCATGAAGTACTACGCCACAGAATATGAGTGGCATTGTTGCCAGTAACATATACTTATCATAATTTTTAATTTGTGTATCTATCATTGTTTTACTCTCTGTTTTTTAAATTTTAAGACTGTCAATTGCCCCTTTTATATCTTGTGAACCAAAAACATAACTGCCTGCAACAAGCAAGTTTGCACCACTTTCTGCACACAATTTACCAGTTGTTTGGTTTATTCCACCATCAACTTCGATATAAAGGTCTGTGAGATTTCTTCTTTTTGCTTCTTGGCTGATAATTTTGAGTTTATCAAGAGCATTTTCCATAAAACTCTGTCCGCCAAAACCAGGTTCAACACTCATAACAAGCACAAGGTCAACCATATCAAGATATTCAAAAACGGCTTGTGCCGGTGTTGCCGGTTTTATAACAATACCTGCTTTTTTACCGCATTTTTTTATAAGGCTAATTGTTTGTTTAACGTCACTTTCACTTTCTATATGAAAAGATACAAGGTCTGCACCCTGTTTGCAAAATTCTTCAACGTAAAGGTGTGGTTTTATAATCATAAGGTGAACATCAAAAAATGCGTCAGATTTTTTTCTCAAAGATTTAACAACCGGCAAACCAATTGATATATTTGGCACAAAAATGCCGTCCATAACGTCAATATGCAACATATCTGCCCCGTTGTCCATAACTTTTTTACAGTCTTTTTCAAGGTTTGCAAAATCTGCTGATAATATTGATGGTGATACTTTAGTCATTTTATTTCCTCTTTTTACACATAATTTAATATTTTAATTATACATAAAAGCAGTCCAAAAATCAATTATATAGCTAAGGTTTAACATTTTTAATACCATTTGTTTACATTTAAAAAATAATTTAAATTTTTATTTTTTTGTATTTTGAGCATTGTAAATCTGCAAATTTCTTTCCAAAACTTTCATGCCACGAAATCCAAAAGCTCTTTGCTTATAACTTGTATCTTTTAGCATTTGCTCTGTAACAGTGTTAACTATGTCGTCTGAAAACATATTTTCACTTTGGTCAATGTTTTTATTATGTGGACAAACTTTCTGACATATATCACAACCAAAAACAGTATTTGCACGTTTTAAAATTTCAAATTGCCAGTCTGTAATATCCCTTTTTTTCTGGCTAATATGAGAAGCACATTTTTCTTTATCAACTATTCCGTTATTAATTGCTTTTCCGGGACAGTGTTTTTTACAAAGCCCACACTTCATACAGCTTTTCTTTTCGTACAAAACAGTTTCCATTTCCATATCAGTGATAATTTCTCCAATAAAAATATAACTGCCCCATTTTTCAGTTATAAGCAAACTGTTTTCTCCAACAACACCAAGACCTGATTTTGCCGCCATATCAACTTCATCTATGGGAGATGCGTCTACAAATGGTACAAAACTATATTCAGAATACTTAGTTTTAAGCTCTTCACAGATGGATTTTAGTTGCTTCATAGCTACTATATGATAGTCAGGCACTGAACAATATGCACTTACATTGCCCATAAAGGCATTTTTGTTAAAATATGGGAAAACAAATGCAATTGCCGTCTTGGAATTTTCTGGTAATCTCTGTTTTGAACGAGTGTCGAAAATGTTTAAATGTTGAAAACTTATAGTGGAATATTGGGCTATATTATAGTTTTTTAGAATATCTTGCATAACAAAAACCTATTTTTCTTTTATTTATCCTCTTATTTTACATAAAAATATTAAAAAAATATATAGTTTTAGTAATATTTTTTTGTGAAAAATATAAAATATGAAGTTTTTTATTGACAATTGTCTGAGTTATAAACAATTTCAACAGAGTTTTCAACATTTTTTTCAAAATCCAAGTTTAAAATGTTTAAAAGTAGGCTCATTGTTGAAAACTCTGTTAAATTAGTTGAAAACTTTCTGATATTACTATTTGTAGATTTTATTTTATGTTTTAAACTGCCATAATTTTACATAATATTAAAAACCTTGTAAATAGTAGATTTTGTCTGATGAAAAGTTTTCAACACGCTGTTGAAAACTTTGTTTAAAACTTTACTATATGTAAAATAAGTCTTAATTTACTCAAAATTCACCTAATTTTCATATGTACTATTATATCATTTCAACACTAACCCGTTGAAAATTTTAATAAAAGGTGTATACTTATAAATGTAATGTATACTTTAATAATATACTTTAAGGAGAATTATATAAATGAGTGAAAATTGTACACACAACTGCAGCTCTTGTTCTAAAGGAAGTTGCGGTGAAAGAACAGCACCTCAAAAAGAAAAACTTAATGACTTATCAAAAGTTAAAAAAGTTATTGGTGTTATAAGTGGCAAAGGTGGCGTTGGCAAAAGCCTTGTAACAAGCACACTTGCCGTTCTCAGCCAAAGACACGGTTATAATACAGCTGTTCTTGATGCTGACGTTACTGGCCCATCTATTGGCCAAACATTTGGCGTTCATAAAAAATTGGTTGGCAATGAAATTGGTATCATGCCAAATATAAGTCAAACAGGCATTCAACTTATGAGTGCAAACTTTATGCTTAAAGAAGAAACAGACCCTGTTTTATGGCGTGGTCCGGTTATTGCCGGAGTTATCAAACAATTCTGGAAAGACGTTATTTGGAATGATGTAGACTTTATGTTTATTGATATGCCTCCAGGAACAGGTGATGTTCCACTTACAGTTTATCAATCACTTCCGGTTGACGGTATTATCATTGTTGCTTCCCCTCAAGAATTGGTTGCAATGATTGTTGAAAAAGCTGTAAAAATGGCAAATATGATGAACATTCCGGTGCTTGGCATTGTTGAAAATATGAGCTATGTTAAATGCCCAGACTGTGACAAAAAGATTTGTCTTTTTGGCGAAAGCAAAGTTAAACAAACAGCTGAAAAGTATAACTTGCCTGTTTTGGCAGAAATTCCAATTGACCCTGCTCTTGCAAAAAAATGTGATGATGGTCAGATTGAATCTTTTGAAGGCGATTATCTTGATAACGCATTCGCAACAGTTGAAAAATTGATTAAATAATAATTTTTAGGAAGTACCTTTATGGTACTTCTTTTTTTGAAAAATATTTTTACATAATTTGTGTTTTGCGTATAATAATACTTGATAAAGTTACCCAATATTAAAAGTGCCCTGACACTTTAAGTGCAGATTATTTATGAAATGTGCGCTACGGCCTAAAGGGTGGCTGTAATGAAAAAAATGGGACGGTTTATACCGTCCCTTTTTATTATTTAAAAATCTATATATAGAAATACGAAATTTATATACAGTGACTTTTGGATACTTTTATTCTATTTTTCCGTATATTCTTTGTATTTCCTCTGAAATATTTCCGTTTTCATCTTCCATAATTAAATCCGGCATAACCGAAAGGCTTTTGCCACCGTTTTTTCTGCCGTCGACTAACACCAGCCACGGATGTTTGCTGTCTTTTCTCTGACGCACAAAACGAATAATTTTTGGTTCTATACGATTATTTTTCATGGCAAATATAACCTGAGCTAGTTGGTCAGGTCTTTGACAGATACATAATTTTCCATTATCTCTCAAAAGTCGGTATCCTGCTTTTGCCACATCATCATCAGTAAGCGTTAACTGGTGACGAAAACTTGCTTTTTTCTCATCATCTTTTGGTTTACCTGCTGTAAAATACGGTGGATTGCAGGTAATAACATCAAAAGTGCCTTCCATACCTGTAAATTCTCTTATATCGCTGCATATTCCTGTTAGATTTTCTAAGTTATTAAGCTCTATGCTTTTATTTAAAAGTTCTATGCCTTGACTGTCAATTTCCAGTCCAAAAGCTTCCCCTTTATGTCCATTATCTTTCCATCTTAACGGGATAATTCCACAGCCAGTGCCGATATCAAGAGCTTTTTGTGCATATTTTACTGAGGCAAAATGGCTGAGCAAAAATGCGTCTGTGCCAAATCTGTGTGTCTTGTTAATGCACACTTTTGTTCCGTGGGATAAGGTTTCAACTGTAAAATCTGTCATATCTATATTGTTGCCTCAATACATACCCAGTTATTTTTTGTATGAACTTTAAGAATTTTAAATCCAAGATTTTCAAGACAAGCAAGAACTTCATCTTTTCTGTCTATAATAATGCCACTTGTTATATAAAGCCCACCTTCTTTAAGAAATTGTGGAACATTTTTAGACAACATCATAATTGCATTTGCAACAATGTTTGCAACAACTATATCATATTTACCTGATGCCTCTTCACTTAAATCTCCAACTTTAATTGTGAATTTATCGCTTACACCGTTAAGGGTTGCATTTTCGTTTGCAACTTTTACAGCAGTTGGGTCAATATCAACGCCTTCTGCACTGCTTGCACCCAAAATACAGCTTGCAATACCAAGAATACCACTGCCTGTTCCCACATCAAGAATTCTTTCTCCGCCTTTTATTGTACGGTCAAGAACTTCAAGACAAAGGTTTGTTGTTTCATGTGTACCTGTGCCAAAAGCCATGCCAGGGTCAAGTTTAAGAATTTTTCTGTCTGTATTACATTCTTCCCAAGATGGACAAACCATAAGATTATTGCCAACTTCAAGAGCGTGATAGTATGCTTTCCAGCCTGTTTCCCAGTCTTCTTGATTTACATATTCAATTTCTGTTGTAAATTCCACGCCTTCCTCTGCAAGTCTTGTCTGCAAAACAAGCAAAGATTCCTGCGCGTCAAGTTCCGGTGAAATATAGTGGTGAACAATAATTTTACTTCTGTCTTTTTCAAGCAAATCAGCTTCTATAAGGTCAATATGAGCAATCTCCAACACGTCTGCTTCAAGGTTTGAATAATCTTCAATCTGTACACCCATTGGGCAAACTTCACTGCTAACATAGTCAAAAACATCTTCATATTTTTTATCGCAAATAATTTTTATATCAGTCCATTGCATAAGGTTTTTTCTCCTTGTAATGTATATTTAATGTGTATATTGTACCATAAAACTATTTTATTTTAAACATAAATGTGATAATATTAAAATCAATTACTAAGCTTTAAATTTAAAAGGAGCATTTATTATGGAAGTCTGTTTTGATAAAAAATGGAATCGTTGGAATACAAATTCAAGAAAATGGGCTTTTACAAAAGACCCTTCAACAGCTGTTTATACAGAGTGTGAAAAGGACGAAATTATACCTATGTGGGTTGCAGATATGGATTTTGCAACACCGGATTGCGTTATCAATGCAATTAAAAAAAGACTTGAACACCCTATTTTGGGATACACTGTTCTGCCTGACGAATATATTGACGCAATATCATCATGGCAAGAAAGACGATACAACACAAAAGGTATAACAAAAGAAAATATTCTTTATCAAAACAGTGTTTTGGGTGGTCTTGCAAGTGCAATAAAAGTTTTTACCCTGCCCGGAGATTATATTGTTACAAATCAATCAACATATATTGGATTTCAAAACACAGTAAAAGACCTGGGCAGAAATCTTGCTTTTTCTGACACATATTTAGATAATGACGGCATATATCGTATGGATTTTGAACAGATGGAAAAAACCATCATAGATAATAAATGTACTATGATGATTTTCTGTTCTCCACATAATCCAACCGGTCGTGTATGGGAAAAATGGGAAATTGAAAAAATTGTAAGTCTTTGCCATAAATATAATCTTATATTATTTAGTGATGAAGTCTGGGCAGACTTTGTTATGCAAGAAGGAATTAAGCACATTCCAACACAGTCTGTAAATGATACTGCAAAACAGCTTACAATTGCTTGTTATTCTCCAAACAAGACTTTTAATCTTGCAAGTCTTATTGGCGCTTACAGTATTTGTTATAATCCTTTTATTAACAGCCGTCTGAAACGTGCCGGAGACTGTACACATTATAATAACCCAAATATTTTAACTGTAACGGCTTGTATAGGAGCTTATAATGATGGTGCTCAGTGGGTTGACCAGCTTATACCATATATTCGCAAAAATCAAGAATATATGTATAACTTTTTTATGACAAGAAAAGGCGTTAAAACATATATGCCACAAGGCACATATAATATGTGGGTTGATGTTTCAGAATGTGGCAAAGATATGGATACTGTTATCAGCCAGCTTTTAGCCGTTGGTGTTATTATAAATGACGGCAGACCATTTCGTGGTCCAACACATTTGCGTTTTAATCTTGCTTGCCCTTTTGAAAATGTTAAGCGTGCTTGTGAAAAAATGAAATCTGTCTTTGAAGAAAAATAGTTTACAAAAAGGTATCTGTTTATATACAGATGCCTTTTTTATTTAAATTATATTTACTATTATAAAATAACTTTATAATTCAACTTTACCTATATAAATATTTTTATAAATACAAATACAAAAAGTAAATTGTTTTTTTAATTTATATATGGTATATTTTGATTATAATAGTTTCGTTAAATTATATCGCACAATATTGAAAAATATCCCTTGTATAAATTTTTAATAAAAGGAAATATAATTATGAAAAAAATTGTATACAATCTTATTCTTCCAACAGCATTTATTGCAGCATTGCTTTCTTCTATTATAGCTGTAAGTTTAAACAGAAATTTCTATGACAAACAATATACACATCAGCATACAGCAGAATTTATTGGTATAAGCCATGAAAATCTTATGCTTGTAACCGACCAACTTTTAGATTATATATGCAATAAGGCTGAAAATATTGATATGCAGTATGATGTAAATGGCATAAAAACAGAAATTTTTGACGAAAACGAAAAATTGCACATGATTGATGTTCAAAAGTTATTTATGAATGTTATTTATATAAATATAATTCTTATATCATTTGTAATTATATCTTCTGTCTGTCTTATAAAATTTGACGGTTTTAAAACTTTTAGAACTACTTTGAGAAAAAAATATAAATATTCCATTATAAGTCTTGCAGTTTTTTCAGTTATCTTAATCTTTATTTTCACCACTAATTTTGACTTATTTTGGACTTATTTTCACCGTATATTATTCACAAATGATTTATGGCTTTTAGACCCTGCCGTAAGCATTATGATAAATATGTTCCCTCTCAAATTTTTTATAAATATGTGTTTCACTATTCTTTGTACTTTTGTTATAATTTGTATTTTTATATACATACTTCTTATTGATAAAATAAGATTAAAAAAATAACTATTATATTAAATTTTGTATATTTATAAAATCAGCATAACATACAATCTATTTATAAAAGATAAAAAAAGTGTTGATTAAAAAATTAAATACAAGTTTATATCAGTGTACATTGATGAAAATTTTACCACAAATACTGTACAGCTTAGTTCAAATACAATATAGATATAAAACAAAAAACAGCAGTTAAAATATATAACTGCTGTTTTATTTTTATAATAACTTTTATTCAACAGATTCCATTAAAATAACATCAACTGAGAATTTTTGGTCTGTTTCTGCACGATAAATTACAAGATTAAATATATCACCAGGTGAGTATTTATCAAGCTCTGCAAGCAAATCATCAGCCTTAGAAATAACTACACCATTTGCTTCAATAATAACATCTCTTGTTCTTACACCTTTTTTTAGAAGGTCACTTGTTTGGTCTATATCAGCAATAAATACACCTTTGCTTGGAAGACCGTTTACAGGTCCATTAGATTCATTAAGTTCAACAATAGAAACACCCAAAACTGCTCTGCCCACAACATAACCGTGCTGAATAATGCTTTCTATAATTGGTACAGCTTCTGAAATTGGAATTGAAAATCCGATACCTTCAAAGTTTACATCTGCAATTTTTGAACTGTTTATACCTATAACCTGACCAAATCGATTTATAAGTGGACCGCCGGAGTTACCTGGGTTTATAGCTGCGTCAACCTGAATAAGTTTAAGACTTCTTGCACCTTCGCCAAGGTCTCTGTCTAAACCGGAAATAATACCTTGTGTTATTGTGCTTGAAAGTCCGCCTGCGTTACCAATAGCAACAACTCTTTCACCTTGTTTAAGCTGTTTGGAATCTCCAAACTCTGCCGGAATAAGACCTTTTTTCTCAACTTTAACAACAGCAAGGTCTGTTATTTTATCCATACCTATAATTTTACCACGAGCATTTGAGCCGTCTTCAAAAACAACATTAACACTTGTACCGCCTTCAACAACGTGTGCATTTGTAATAATATATCCGTCATCTGTCATCACAATACCAGTACCAGAACCAATTGGTGAGATAGCTTGATTTCCGTATACATTTATACTTACAACAGAAGGGTTAACCTTTTCATAAATATCAGTTGTTTCAAAACCTCCGTCTTTAATTTCCGGAGTCGGAGTAAGTTTCAAAATACCTTTTGCGTCTGTATTTAAATTTCCTTTATTTTGTTTTTCGTTTTCTGAAACTGTTATCCCAAACTTATTTGCAAATCTATCCAAAGAACCATTTTTTCTAAGTACACTATTTCCAAAAGTAAATCCGCTGCCTATACTTATTGCCAAAATTGCCACTGTTAATATAATTATTGGCAATTTACTTTTTTTATTATTTGGTGTCATAACTATTTTCTCCTTGAGAAATTTTATTTTTTGGTTTTTTCACATTTTATATGCTTTAAATGATAAATTTAATTTGTGAAAATTTTTTGTCACAATATATTTTTTCTCATTTATTTCATATTTTCTGCAAAAATCCTATTTTTAACAATTTATTTTTTTGTTTTATTTTTATTCTTATTTTTATTATTTTGTTCTTTTAATGATTTTTTGTTTTTATCGTTTGTATTCTTTTTTGATTTATCAGCTTTTTCACCTTTGTCTGATGGCAAAGTAAATATAAACTCTGTGTATTCGCCTTGAATACTTTCTACAAAGATTTCTCCGCCACTTCTTTGCACCAATGTTTTTGCAATATAAAGACCGATACCTGCACCTTTTGTATGCACACTTCGGCTTGCATCTGCTTTATAGAAACGTTCAAATACATAAGGCAACGCCTCTTTTGATATACCCGAGCCAGAGTTTCTTATTTTTACAGTTACATAATCTCCATTTTCTGTAACATTAAAAGAAATATATCCACCATTTTGCGTAAACTTTAAAGCGTTATCAACAATATTATACACAACTTGATGAATAATATCCTGGTCTGCCAAAACATTAATTCTTTGTGGCTCAAAACCTCTTACAGAAATATTTGCATTTTCAATTCTTCCTTCAAATGCAAAAGCAACAGCAGAAATTGTATCCCAGATATTATATTTTTTTACATTCATTATAAATTCGCCACTATCCAGTTTGGATATATCAAGCATACTGTTTGTAAGTCTTGCAAGGCGACCTATTTCATCACTGACAATTTTTAAATATGTTGGTTCTTTATCCGGTGGAATTGTACCGTCAATAATACCGTCAACAAATCCTTTTATACTTGTCATAGGTGTTCTTAGCTCATGTGCAATATTTGCAACAAAGTTTGAGCGTGATGTTTCATTATTTTCTGCAAAAGTTGCCATATTATTAAATGTATATGCAAGGTGTGCAACTTCATCATCACCCTCAACTACTGCACGTGCAGAAAAATCTCCCTGACTAAATCTTTTTGCTGCCTCTGTTATATTTCTAAGAGGTGTTGTAAGACGGCTTGTAACCGCCAAAGAAACAATACTTGAAATAAGTATCATAACACTTGCAGAAAGCAAAAATGTTGTCAGCAGTGCATTTGTAAATATCAATATTGTCACAGCACTGCTTGCAACAAAAATATATCCTGTAATTACATCATCGTTTCTTATGGCCTTGCCAACAGCGTAATAGTTATCCCCTGCAAGTTTTGTAAAAGCATCTGTAAGTCTAACAGCTTGGTCTTGTTCGTCGCTAAGTTTCAAAATATCGTCTGGAACAATATTTCTTATTGTTTTACAGAAATTTTCATCTGTGCTTGCAACAACATTTCCTCTTACATCTGTCACCAAAACTATTGTCTGTGTTGTATGGCTTATAAGCTTCAAGTTTTCTCTTAAAGGGTCATAGTCTTTTATTTTTGATACATTTCCTTGATAGGTTACTTGCAAATTATCCTCAACACTCTCAACACACAAATTTAAAATGTTCAGTCTGTCGCTTTCAAAATAACGGTTTGCAAACATCATAAATATTATGCCCAAAATGCCAACACTTACAAGTATAAGCATACTTATGGCACTAAAAAAACGAGAAGCAATTGTCTTATTCATATTATATTCCTTTATGTTTTACTCTTAACTCATAGTTAACTATGATGTTAATAACATTATAATATAATATTATTAATATTTAAAGTACAGACCATTATAATTTATATTTTAGACAAAAAAACTCCCGACATTTTTGTCGGGAGCAATGTTTTATTGTTTTGTAAGTTCCTGAACACTTGTGATAAGACCAGATAAATTCTGAATTTCACTTGGAATAATAATTTTTGTAGCTTTACCGTCAGCAACTTTCTGTAATGCTTCAAGACTCTTAAGTGTAAGAACTTGGTTTGATGGGCCTGATTCATTAAGCAATGTAATACTGTCTGCCAAAGCTTTTTGCACTGTCATAATAGCCATAGCTTCACCTTCAGCTTCACGTATTTTTTGTTCCTTAACAGCGTCAGCACGGAGAATAGCAGATTGTTTTTCAGCTTCTGCACGAAGAATAGCAGATTCTTTTTCACCTTCTGCAACAAGAATTTGACTGCGTTTTTCACCTTCTGCACGAAGAATACTTTCACGGCGTTCACGTTCTGCCTTCATCTGTTTTTCCATAGCGTCTTGAATTTCGCTTGGTGGAATAATGTTTTTAAGTTCAACACGATTTACTTTGATACCCCAACGGTCTGTGGATTCGTCCAAAAGACTTGTTATCTGAGAGTTGATTGTATCACGGCTTGTAAGTGTGTGGTCAAGCTCCAAATCACCGATTATATTACGAAGTGTTGTTGCTGTAAGATTTTCAATAGCGTTTATTGGTCTTTCAACTCCGTAAGTAAATAATTTTGGGTCTGTTACTTGGAAGAACACAACTGTATCTATTTGCATAGTAACATTATCACGTGTGATAACTGGCTGTGGTGGAAAATCTACAACCTGTTCTTTCAAAGAAACTTTCTTTGCAACACGAGATACAAACGGAATTTTGAAATGAAATCCTGCGTTCCAAACAGAATCAAAAATGCCAAAACGTTCAATAACATAAGCGTGTGCCTGAGGAACGATTATTACATTTGTTGCAATAATAACTATAATTAAAATAGCAATAATAAAGTATATCATATATTATCTCCTTTCTATACTTTAACTTCTTGTTTTTTTACAATAAGGGATACTCCCTCAATTTTTACAATATCACATTTTTCCCCAACGGAGATAGTATCTTCTGACTTTATCTGCCACAAAAGTCCATCTGATTTTGCTCTGCCAACAGTTAACGGAGTAACTTCTTCTATAACAACAGCTGTTTTTCCAATAAGCCTATCCATATTTGTTGGTGTCTTTTTAAGAATTTTTTTTACAAGTATCGGTCTTGTAAAATATAACGTGAGCGCTGTTACAGCAATAAATACAATCATCTGCAATACAAAAGCTTCTGGCAAAGCCAAAGAAACTAAAAGAGCTGCAAATGAGCCAATTGCAAACCAAATACTAAATATACTGGTTGTTACTGCTTCTGCAATTAAAAAGAATATTGCAAGGCCAAGCCACACATATATTATTGTGAATTCCATAACAAACCCTCCTTTTTTTAATATATTACATCAAAAAATTACAAATTTCAACTATTTTTTTCACATAAAAAATTTTTTTATTTGTACAAATTTAATATATTTATTTTAAATATAAATCTTTAACTTTTTATAAATCAATCTCCAAAGCAACAGGACAATGGTCACTGCCCATAATATCGGATAATATATAGCTGTCTTTTATTTTTTCTTTTATTTTTTCTGAAATAACAAAATAATCTATACGCCACCCAATATTTTTTTCTCTTGCCTGACGCATATAGCTCCACCAAGAATATTCCACTTTATCCGGATAAAGATATCTAAAGCTATCCACAAACCCTGTATTTAAAAGCTTTGTAAATTTTTCTCTTTCTTCATCAGAAAATCCTGCATTTTTTCTGTTTGCCTTTGGATTTTTAAGGTCAATTTCATTATGTGCCACATTTAAATCGCCACAATATATAACCGGCTTTTTGCTGTTAAGATTATTTATGTATTCTCTGAGGGCATCTTCCCACTGCATACGATAATCAAGTCTTGCAAGCTCTCTCTGTGCGTTTGGCGTATAAACGTTCAAAAGGTAAAAATTATCATATTCAAGTGTTATCGCTCTGCCCTCTGTGTCATGTTCCGGTATTCCAATGCCATACTGTACACTTATAGGCTCTTTTTTTGCAAAAATTGCTGTGCCGGAATATCCTTTCTTATTGGCGCTATACCAATATTCATAATATCCTTCTGGGAAAAATGTCACCTGTTCCGGCTGCAATTTTGTTTCTTGAATAGAGAAAAAGTCTGCATCAAGCTGTTTAAATATATCTCCAAATCCTTTATCAAGGCAAGCTCTTATTCCGTTTACATTCCATGATATAAATTTCATATTTTGAATTTCCTTTCTATTTTATTCTTATATTACTATTTTTATGCTATTTTTTCGGTGATTTTTTCACATTAGTTTATATCCGTTTGCTCTTATTTTATTGAATAATGCACCACATAAAATAATATTCATACACATATAAAGCCAAAGCATAAACAGCATAACAGCACCCAAAGAACCATAAATAGATGAATACTTGGAAAAATATCTTATATAAATAGAATATCCATAAGAATATACAATCCATCCGCCAGAGGCTATAAATGCCCCCGGAAGATGATTTTTTAGTTTTAATTCACTTCTTGTAAGGGTTGCATAAGCCAAAGCAAATAAAAAAGCAAATGCAAAGAAAAATATAATATTTCTCATATTTATCAATGTGAGTATAAAATCTGCCTTATGTCCTAAAAATGTTTCTACAAGATTTTGGATTGGCTCTGTAAAAACAAGTATAACCATAGAAACCAAAGCAATTAATACCATAACTATGGTATATATTGCGCTTATTATTGCAAATTGAAAAAAATTATAATTATCCTCATTGTCGTATATTGCATTAAGCCCACTGCCAATGCTCCTTACACCTTTTGTAGATGCCCATATAAGAAATATCATAGTAATTGATGCAAGCGGTATAGTTGAATGATTTAAAATTTCCTGAAAAAATTTTAAAACTGTTACCCTTGCACTGTCTATAAATATATCTGAAAGGAAATCATTCACCATAGTTATTTCAAAAGGAAAAAGATATCCAAACATTATAATACCAAGCATAACTGTTGGCACAGCAGAAAATATAAAAAAGAAGGCTGCTTGTGCTGAATATGCTTGTATATGACAATCCTGATACAGTTTGTTTAATTTTTCTCCATAATCAATAATGTTTTTTATCTTGTCTTTCAAAATATCACCTCTATATTATTATACTATATTTTCTTATTTTTTTACTTGTCAGTTATTATAATATATAAAAAAAATATATGAATATGAATATTGCGTAAAATATAAATTATATACCATATTATGTTAAAAAATTAAAGAGACTATTGATAAAATCATCAATAGTCCCTTTTAAATTTATAGTTATAGATTATATTTTATATTAAAACATAATTATTTTTTGATAAATTCAGCAGCCTGTTCACCAGAAATTCTACCAAATATAACAGATGCACTGTAAGCACCGCTTGTATCTGTAACTTCACCAGCAGCATACAAACCTTCAACAACTTTACCGTCATTGTCCATAACTTGTGCTTTTTCGTTTGCTACAACGCCACCTTTTGTCATGTGGATTGCAGATTCAACTTCAACACCGTAGAATGGTCCTTCTGTGTTAAATTTCTTTTCTGAACCAAATTCTTTTTCTCTGAATGGGTCTTTCATTTCGCCATCGATAGCTTTGTTGAAATCTTCAACAGATTTTACAAGGTTTTCACCGTTGATGCCCAATTCTGTTGCCAATTCTTCCAAAGTATCAGCTTTTTTGTGGTAACCTAAATCGTTGTGTTTTCTAAGTCTGTAACCAGCTTCGTACATTTTTTGGTCGTAGATGTAGTAAGCTTTGCCACCTTCTTGGTCAAGGATTGCGTATGCTGTATCCAAACCACCTTGTGTTTCATCAATAAATCTTTCGCCGTTTTTGTTAACGAAGATAAATGCGTCACCAAAACCTGTCAAGTCTCTTCTGTTTGTGATGATTGTTTTGAAGATACTGAGTTTATCCATGTGGTCCATAGCGATGTTGTGTTTTTCAAAGATTGAAACAAAGTCACCTGTTGCGCCCATCTGGTTTGATGTTGCAACTTTTTCTGCACCTGGAACATATTTTTTCAACAATTCTTTGTTGTGTGAGAAACCACCTGTTGCAACGATAACTGCATCTGCTTTGATATCGTATGTGCCTTCTTTACATTCAACTTTAACGCCTGTTGCTTTACCATCTTCAATTATAAGGTCAACACCTTTTGTGCCTGTTCTTACATCAACACCGAGTTGGTTAACTTTTTCTTCCAATTTATCTTGGATAGCTTCACCTGCATATGCATCAGCTTCTGCCATGTGGCTTCTGCCGCTGTAATTGTAGTTAAGTTCTATACCAATACCTCTGAGCCAGCCGTCAGCTTCTTCTGCACCTTCTGACCAAACTTTGATGCGTTCTTCAGAATCCCAAGCAGTTTTCTTTTTATCTTCAAAGAATTTTTCAGCAGAGTCTTCTATACCGTTTGCTTTTTGAGCTTGTGTATTAACAATATCAAAGAAGTTCATGTCAAATTTACCATTACCACTCAAAATATCAAGTTTTTCAATAAGAATAACATCTTCAACGCCGTTTTCTCTCGCTTCGATTGCTGCTGACAAGCCAGCTGGGCCACCACCAACAATAACTAATTGAGTTTCAACTGCTTCCATTTCTTTCTTTTCAACAGCTGGACCTTGTGTTGCCATTGTGATTTCGCCAAAGTCTTTTCCTGCTTCTTTCATTGCGTCTGCAACTGCTTTTTTAACAGCATAAGATGAGAAAGTTGCACCGGAAACACTGTCAACAACAGGAGTTTGTTCTTTTAAAATTCTGTCCTTAATTACTGGGAAAGCTCTTTTGATAACTGGTGAGCTTTCATGGTGTTGTGTCATTCTGATGTCTGTGATTTGTTCATCTTTAACATCAACTTCAACAGTCATTTCTCCGCCGTAACCGCCAGCTTTTGCTGTATATGTGCCGGATTGTACTGCACCACTTTCATTTGTTTGTCCTGGTGTTTTTGCACAGCCAACTGCTAAAACAATAGCCAGCACTAAGCTTAATAATCTAAATTTTTTCATTTCCTTTTTCCTTCCTGGGATATTATGTTAATTATTTAACATTCTATGTTAAATAAAATGTCAGCACCTTCCTATTTTTCCAGGACGTCTCCATCCAAGTATTTTCGGCACTACTCAGCTTAACTTCTGTGTTCGGCATGGGAACAGGTGGAGCCTGAGCGCTATCGGCACTGACTAAATACTTTGCTGATTTATTCCCTCTCAACTTCAGCTCCATAAATATAGCATAAAAATTTATCAATGTAAATAATTTTAATAATTTTGTAATATAAATTTTTTTTATAGTTTCTACGTCTCAAATTATCTTTTATATATTATTTAATATATATTTTTATACTCTTAATTTTTCTAAACCATATGTTCATTTTTAGGTAAAGTAAATTATAAAATATTTTTTGTAATATATACTTGACATTTTATCAATTATAGTTTAATATAATTACAACAAAGGAGGCTGATATAATGCCAAAGAATATAGCTATAAAAGTTGCAAGAGCAGAAAAAGATATGACGCAAAAAGATTTAGCTGATTTGGTTGGTGTTTCAAGGCAGACTATAAACGCCATTGAAAAAGGTGAATATAATCCAACTATAAAGCTTTGCAGAAAAATTTGCAGAGCATTAGGCAAAAATCTTGATACTTTATTTTGGGAGGACGATATCGATGAAGAATAAAAAAAATAATCTTGATGAAATGCAAGAACTTAAAGCATTAAAAATTGAGCATAATGGTTGTTGGCTTTTTTACTCATTGCTTATTATTTCTATACTTGTACAAATGGTTTTTTATGGTGGCAAAAACCCTGAGGCCATTTTAGGAGAATGTGTAGTTCTTATTATTGCCTGTTTATATTTGACTGTTTCATTCTTAAAAAATGGTATATGGGACAGAAAACTTAAACCAACTGTAATGACAAATATTATAGTAAGCTCCATAGCAAGCATTATTATGGCTGTAATTTGGGGTGTAATTTCTTTTAATAACTATCACAAACTTATTGGTTCAATAGCAACAGCAGTATTTATGTTTATTTTTGTGTTTTCACTTTGTTTTATTTTATTATCTTTATACTTGTATCTTTATAAAAAACGTGTTGAAAAAGCAGAAAAAGATAGCGAATAAAAAAATAACAAAAATAAAAAGCGTGATTTTATATCACGCTTTTTTTGATGTTTTTAATCTTAATGATAAAAATAACACTTATTTTACTTATCAATTTCTATTATATTTCCACACTTATGACAGTGATATGTATGCTTTCTTGCGTATAAAAGACGGTCTATATTTATAAATGCATCGCAGTTTTTACATCTTAAATATTTTTTATCAATTATAATATATCCAATAATTGCACAAGCTGACAAAACAAAAAATCCCGTAAACAGAAAAATCACGAAAAGAACAACACATATTATTGCACAGATAATATGTAAAAATTTTATGTTTTTCATTTATATTCCCCATTACAAAAGGTATTTTATAATTTTATTATATCACATCTTCGGCAATAAAAAACAGCACCAAAAAATCTTAGTGCTGTTTGATATTAAATAATACTCTGTTTAAGCTTATTTTTGAGCAAGATAGTCAAATTGAGCTTTTAAATTGCCTATTGCAGTTGCTTCAACAGGCCCTGCTATTACAGGCTTTTGTGTGTATTTTTCTGTAAGTTCATTAAGATAAGTTGCTTGACTGCCACCACCAACAATATTTATGCAGTCAACAATTTCACCTGTTATTTCTTCAATCTCTTTTACAACTTCTGCGTAAGAGGCTGCAAGAGAGTTGTATACACTGTTTATAATATCAGCAAGTGGAAGTTCTTTTTCTCCAAGACATTCCTGTATTGCATCAATCATATTTTCCGGTGCAACAAGACGAGGGTCATTTGGGTCAAATATTTTTGTGTATTTACTTTCTCTGGACATATCCATCATTTCTTGGAAAGAATATTTTCTGCCAAGATTATTTCTGATACTTTGGATAAGCCACATACCCATAATATTTTTCAAAAATCTGTATGTGCCTTTTATACCACCCTCATTTGTAAAGTTTGCTTTAAGTGCAGCTTCAGTGAGAACAGGATAATTATTTTGTGCACCGATAAGGCTCCAAGTACCTGATGAAATATACATACCATGCCCTGTAAGAGTGCAAGCAGCAACAGCACTTGCAGTATCGTGAGATGGAGCAAAAACAACAGTTGCATCAAAACCAACATAATCTTTAACTTGTTGTGTAAAGTTTCCTATTTCTGAAGATGGCATTTCTACATTATTAAAAATAGTTGGTTTAATGCCCAATTTGTTTATAATATCCATATCCCAGCTTTTATTATAGGCATTTAAAAGCGAAGTTGTTGAAGAAATTGTATATTCACTTTTCATAACACCGGTGAGAATATAGCTTAAATATTCAGGCATCATAAGCATATATTCAGCATTTTCAAGTCTGCCTGCTTTTTTATCAGCATAAAGCTGATAAATTGTATTATAATTTGCTCTTTGAATACCTGTTTTTGCGTATAAGTCATTTTTATTTATTATTTTGTCAACTTCTTCCGGTATTCCGTCTGTACGGCTGTCACGGTAAGAAACAGCTGGGAGAATTTCCTTTTTGTCCTTATCCAACAGAACATAGTCTACACCCCAAGTATCAATTGCAACAGTTTGTGGTATCTTTCCTATTTCTGCACATTTTTTTATACCTTCAATAATATTTTTTGCAAGGTATTCAATATCCCATGAAAGATATCCGTCAACTTTTTTCAGCCCGTTATCAAAACGGTAAATTTCTTGCATTTCAAGTTGTCCGTTTACATATTCACCAAGAATATGACGTCCACTTGATGCACCTATATCAATTGCCAAACAATATGCCACAGTTTTTTCCTCCTAAAATTATCCCCTTTGCAAAAAATCTTTTCACAAAGGGGAATTTTAAACTGTTTATAATAATCCCTTATTCAGAAATTATTTTTCTTCGTTGTAGTGTTTGTATCCTGGGTGTTTGCCTGTTACTTTATAGTAGTTTTCACGCAAATCCAAAAGTTTATCAATTTGTGGTTTTTCAATTTCTTTTGCACCACCCAAAAGATGAGCTGTGAGAGAAATTTTTGCAAAAAGTTCCAATGTTTCCATACGGTAGTATGCAGTGATAAGGTCACAACCTACTGCAAGTGCACCGTGGTTTTTCAAGAGAAGAACATCATGTTCTTTAAGGTATGGAGCAATTGCTTCTGGAACTTCGTTTGTACTTGGTGTTCCGTATGGTGTAAGAGGAATTGAACCAATTGCAACAACTGTTTCAATCATAGAGTAGCTGTCAAGGCTTTTGCCTGCAACTGCATAACCTGTTGCTGTTGCTGGGTGTGCGTGTACAACTGCGCCAACATCTTCTCTTTCTTTGTAGCAACGCAAGTGCATTTTAATTTCACTTGATGGTTTATAGCCTGGTTCGCCTTCGATAACATTGCCGTTAGCGTCAATGATAACAAGTTTATCAGGTGTAATAAAGCTTTTGCTTATACCTGTTGGAGTTGCCATAAAGTTTCCGTCAGGAAGTTTTACAGATACGTTACCGTCATTTGCTGCAACCCAACCTTGTTGCCACATTTTATGACAAACATCGCAAATTTGTTCTCTTAATTCCATGTATAACATAATTTTTTATCTCCTTATTTTTTGAAGCATGGGCCAAAGTTTGCACATGCTCTGTAGTCTGAGCCTTCTTTATCCATGCCAAATGCGTTCCAAGCAGCTGGACGGAAGATTTTTTCTTCTGGTACGTTGTGCATACAAACTGGAATTCTAAGCATAGAACAAAGTGTAATCAAATCTGCACCGATATGACCATAAGAAATAGCACCGTGATTTGCGCCCCAGTTGTTCATTACTTCATAAGCTGTTTTAAATGCACCTTCGCCTGTGCATCTTGGAGCAAACCATGTACAAGGCCATGTAAAGTCTGTTCTCTTCCAAAGAGTATCAGAAACTTCACGTGGAAGTTCAACTGTCCAACCTTCAGCAATTTGAAGAACTGGACCAAGACCTTTAACGATGTTAAGTCTTATCATTGTAGCTGGCATTTCTGATTTTGTTTCAAAACGTGAAGAGAATCCGCCACCTCTGAAGTAACCAATATCAGCATAGTTCCATGTTGTGTTTGCCATGATAGCTTTTTGGTCTGCCTCTGTAACTTCGTACCAAGGTTTAATAACGCCGTTGCCGTTTTCATCTTTTGCTTCTGCATTAGCATCAAGACAGCAAGCACCAGAGTTGATAAGGTGAATAATACCATCAGATTCTTTTGCTTTACCTTCTATTTCATAGCCTGTAACTCTCTTAATTGCATCTGTGCTCCAGTATGTACGTACATCAGCAAACATTTGTGCACGGTTTGTGAGCAATTTCATAAAGAGCATACCAAGACCGTTAAGTGTATCATTTTCTGTTGCAAGAACATAAGGTTCACGAGTGCCGTTCCAGTCAAATGAAGTGTTCATCATAGCTTCTGCAAAGTCACCGTTTGGATAGAAGTCTGTCCACTGTCTTTGTCCTTGGAAACCAGCTGCGATAGCGTTGTGACCAACTTTTTCTTCTTCACAGCCTGCTGGAAGATTTTCGTTGCCGTTCATAAGGTCTTTAATAATAACCATCATTTTAACAACAAATTCCCAGTCTTTATCTTTTTCTTCTCTTGATTTCTGGAGATTTTCTGGGTTTTTGTCAAAACCTTCAATGCAGTATTCTTTTGCCCATTTGAGAGCTTTTTGGTATTCTGCTTCGTCGTAGATACCTTCTGTCATTCTACGGATAATTTCAACTTCATCAACAGATTCAACACGCATGCCGAGGTAATCTTCGATAAAGTCTGTATCGATGATAGAACCACCAATACCCATACAGATAGAACCAATTTGAAGATATGATTTACCTCTCATTGTAGCAGCAGCAACAGCAGCTCTACCAAAACGGAGAAGTTTTTCTTTTACATCTTCTGGGATTTCTGTGTCAGAACCATCTTGTACTTCATGACCGTAAATGCCAAAAGCAGGAAGTCCTTTTTGTGCGTGTGTTGCAAGAACAGAAGCAAGGTATACAGCACCTGGTCTTTCTGTGCCGTTAAATCCCCAAACAGCTTTTATTGTATCTCTGTCCATATCCATTGTTTCTGCACCGTAGCACCAACATGGAGTAACAGTAAGAGTAATATCAACGCCTTCTTTACGGAATTTATCTGCACAAGCTGCTGATTCTCCAACTCTGCCGATTGTGGAATCTGCAATAACAACTTTTACAGGTTCACCGTTAGAATATTTAAGGTTTTCTCTGAAAAGCTTTGCAGCACTTTTTGCCATATTCATTGTTTGTTCTTCAAGAGATTCTCTAACCCCTAATACACCACGACGTGCATCAATTGTTGGTCTGATACCAATTACTGGGTAATCGCCGATAAGTCTTGATTTTGCCATAAGTTAAACCTCCGATTATTGTAACATTATTACATATATACTTGTATTATAATTTAAAATATTATAGAATACTTGTATATTATTCTAAAATAGTTGTCTTATTTTATCTTTTAGGAGAAAAGAATGAAAAATAATGAGTATAATGAAAATAAGCAACACGGTAAAGAAGATTTTCCAATTCAAATTTACTGTGTAACTAATAATAGTTCTCAATATATAATGCCACTTCATTGGCACAAAGAGCTTGAAATTATAAAAATAAATAAAGGCACCTTAAATTTGTTTATAAATAATACTTCTTATTGTCTTCATTCAGGAGATATCGCCTTTGTAAATTGTAAAAATCTTCATCGTGGTGAGCCAGAAGAGTGTGAGTATGACTGCGTTGTTTTTGATTTATCTATGATGATAAAAAAAGGCAATGAGATTTTTTCCTCGTTTATAAATCCCGTTATTAACGGAGAGTTAGAAATTAATCCTATTATTCATAATGATAATTCTGATACATATAATTGTGTTTTAAATTTATTTGAAATCCTAAAAAATAAAAATGAATATTATGAAATTGCTACTATGAGCTATCTTTTTAAGCTTTTTCATTGTTTATATCTAAATAACCAAATTTCTCAAAGAAAATTATCTAAAAAGGCATCTTGTAAAAATAATATTATTTCCGATTTAGTAAAATGGATAGATAGAAATTATGCAGACCATATCACTCTTGAAATTCTTGCTGAAAACGCAAATATAACACCAAATTATTTATGCCGTATTTTTAAAGAATACACCGGAAAAACCCCAATAGAATATATCAATTCTGTAAGAATAGAAAACATCTGTTATGAAATAAAATGGGGACACAAAAATATAACCGAAGCTGCCACTGATAATGGATATAACGATATAAGTTATTTTTGCAAAGTTTTTAAAAAACATAAAGGTATGTCTGCCCAAAAATATGTTAGCCAGTTTAAATAAGTTGTATTTTCATAATATATGTTATATATTTTTTATCAATTAAAAATTTATAAATTATTTGTTAATTATATTAAAAAGGACACTGATTAGGTGTCCTTTTATTGTATAAAGAAAACCACTCGCTAGGCGAGTGGTTGGAAAAAAGCCTTATGGCGA
>JAHHUD010000021.1 GCA_020024185.1 Oscillospiraceae bacterium
AAGATAGTGATGTGGTAAGAAGTCAGCCTAAAAATTTTATGCTTAATAAATATAGCGAAATGTTTGTACAATTGAGTAAATATTGCATATTACCAGATTTGAGTTAGAATTTATTATTTATGCAAATAAAAAAGAGTGTATGTTTTAGATACACTCTCTTTTTGTTGTATAAAATTATTAATTATTGATAGTTTTATTTTTATATTTTTTATTAAATTTAATTATATTACGAACCAAAATAAATACTGTTAATATTAAAAATATAAGGGTAAGAGTTATTATATATGTAAATTTATTTGGGTTAGAAAATAAGTTTACAGGATTTAAACTTGAATATACAACTTTTCGTCCATCAGTAGTCGCATATTTACTATCTATAAATTCTCCCATATTTTGAAGATATGATGCAATGGCATACCATTCTTTTATAGGATTTCCCTTGCCATCGTGTATTACATATTTATTTAAATCATTTATTTCTATTGGATTTCCGTCCATATCTCGTGGAATAATAGAAACAATACCCATTGAAGTGCTTTTAACAGCACCAAGCATTTGACCACAATACATACCGGTAACTAAATGATAAAGTTTGTCATCTTCTATTTTTTCTAAACTTCCATCATCTTTTCTAAGCATAGCGTAGTCTACTTTATTGAATAACATTCTTTTTGTATTGAATGAATATTCTACCCCAGAACAGAAAAGCTGAGCTTCTGACATAAGAGGCTGAACAGATGCATCAACTTCTAATATTGTTTTTAGGTCTTTGCCGGTAACATAAACTGATACAAGTTCTCCTTCGGTGCCCACACCTAAAGAGGCGGCATTGAAAACATCGGAAACAGTTATTTTTCCAGTAGGAAGACTTTCACGCACAACACCAGCAGCTGTTAAAGCAATATCTACATTTTTTCCAGTGGCTATTTCAGCTGCCCATTTGTAAGCATCAGAATAAATATTACACACAGGAGATTCGTGAGAAACTCCTTCTATTTGGCTAATATTTTCAAATTTAAAAGTATTATTTACTACGACATCATCAAAATTAAATCCATATTTTGAAAGATAATCGCTTTCAACAGTAGATTTAAATAAATTAATTATTGTTTCAATTTTTTCATCATCTTTTATATTTTCATCTATAGGTATAAGATTATAGTCTGATATAGAAACAGAGCCGTTTTTATCATAATTTAAATTTAAAACACCAAGATTTTTTCCATATTCACCACAAGAAACAATATATGTATTGTTTACAGCAATTGGTTCTGATAATGTTGTATGAGTATGACCAGATACTATAACATCTATACCATTGACTTTTTTTGCAAGTTCATAATCTTCGCCTTTATGATTAGATGTTCCGGAATGTGATAAACATATAACAATAGGCTCTACACCATATTTATCAAGACATTCTTTTGTTGCTTTATCAACAATATCCTGAGCGATAACAGAAGGTTCTTTAAAGACCATTCCTGAATTTGGAGAATATTCATGAGACTCATATCCTGACATGCCAAAAATGGCATAATAAATTCCGCCACGCTCCATTATGATGTAATCTTTAACACCATAATTATCAAAAGCATCAGACACAAATTTGTCATATCCATGTTCATGCTCTAAAGGTGGAAGATAGTTTGATTCAACTATTATAGGTAACTTATCACCACTATCCACAGCAGAATTTAACATTGATGCGAGGCTGGTTGCAAAATAGTCATATTCATGATTTCCAAATGTGGTTACATCATATCCCATAGCCCCAAGTAATCTCAACTCAAGTGCTGAAGTAGAGAAAGCTGTTTGAAATAATGAACCCATAGAAAAATCTCCTGCATCAACTAAGATTGCATCAGGATATTTTTGTTTTTGCTGTTTAATAGCAGTCATAAGGCGAGCAAAACCACCAAATTCTCCACCGTTTTCATCAGGAGAAGGCAGAAGGTGAGAGTGCAGGTCGTGAGTAAACAATACTGTTGCAGTTTTGTTATCTTCTTGTGCATAGATAGTTAAATTGGCAAATACAACAGTAATTATTAGTGATGTTAAAAATAATAAATTTTGTATAAATTTTTTCATGTTTTTACCATTTTTTATTATAAATTTTCAATGAATTTTAGTATAACATAATTATAAATAAAACGCTATAAGCTTTGATGAATAATTTGAAATAATAAGAAAATTTGATATAATAAATATCAAAAATATTTTAAAAGAAAGGATAATTTTATAGATTTATGATAAAAGAACTTATACATGACCCAGTGTTTTTGGCACGTAAATCAGAGTTAGCCACAAAAGATGATTTACTGATTGCTGATGATTTATTGCAGACGCTTATAGCACATGAAGAAGAATGTGTAGGTATGGCTGCAAATATGATTGGATATTTAAAAAACATTATTGCTTTTGACAATGATGGAGAGTATATGGTTATGTTTAACCCACATATTATAAAAAAATCAGGGCAATATGAAACAGAAGAAAGCTGTTTATCGCTTTTAGGTGGACCAAGAAAAACAAAAAGATATAAGAGCATAAAAGTTCAGTATCAAAACAGAGAATTTCAAACCAGAATTAAAACATTTAATGATTGGACGGCACAAATAATTCAACATGAAATTGACCACTGTAACGGAATATTGATATAAAAAAGTAAGCTGAACATTCTCAGCTTACTTTTTATTTTTTATTCTATTATTTCAATAACTTCTCCAACAAATACAGTATGTGGTGCTTCTTCAGTATAATATGTATCAACAACATCATCAGGTATTGCAGAAATATCTAAATCTTGACGATATATTTTTTTGCAAAGCAAAGTAGTTTTTGCCTGCTTAAATGTTACACTTTCACCAACAGCAACTGGTTCAAACCCAACTTTTTCAACTTTATTTATATATTTTCCAGAGTTTTCTCCAAGAAAAGCAAGCTCCTCACGATATTGTTTATCAAAAAAGCTTACAGTAAAATAATCATTATTTTCTAAAAAACTGTGAGTGTATCTTATAGGTTTAACATATATGCTTACCACTGGCTTTCTCCAAAGAGTGCCAACACCACCCCAACCGATTGTCATAGTATTATAGTTATCTAAAGTTCCCGCAGTAACTAATGGCCAGTCTTCGTGGAAAATTTCAAATGATTTTTCAAAAAAATCTTTCATAATAAAACCTCTTTTCATTAAATTTATACGTTAAATATTAATATAAATATTATCACTATAGTATTTTAAAATCAATTAAAAAATGCTCCCTTTAAGTTAAGAGAGCATTTTTATTTTATTCAAGTACAAGATTTCCAGTATATAACTGATAATATCTTCCACCTTCTTTAATAAGTGAAGTATGGTCGCCACGTTCTATTATTTGTCCGTTTTCCAAAACCATTATAGCATTTGAGTTTCTTACGGTTGAAAGTCTGTGTGCAATAACAAAAACTGTTCTGTTGTGCATAAGAGAATCCATAGCATTTTGGATAATAGACTCTGTTCTTGTATCAATACTGCTTGTTGCTTCGTCAAGAATAAGAACAGGAGGATTTGCAACAGCGGCACGTGCAATAGCGATAAGTTGTCGTTGTCCTTGAGATAAGCTTGAGCCATCTTGAGATAACTCTGTATTATATCCATTTGGCAGATGAGTTATAAAAGAATGAGCATTTGCAATTTTTGCTGCAGCTATAACTTCTTCATCAGTTGCTTTTAAATTGCCATAACGTATATTTTCCATAATAGTTCCGGAGAAAAGGTGTGTATCTTGTAAAACTATACCCAAAGAATGACGAAGGTCTGATTTTTTAATATTGTTGATATTTAATCCATCATATCTTATTTTACCATCTTGTATATCATAAAAACGATTTATAAGATTCGTAATAGTAGTTTTTCCGGCACCAGTTGAGCCGACAAATGCGATTTTTTGTCCAGGCTTTGCGTATAAAGAAACATTGTGTAAAACTATTTTATCATCATTATATCCAAAATCTACATCATCAAAAACAACATCACCACGAAGTGCAACATAATGAAATCCATTTCCGTTTTTTTCAGGAACTTTCCAAGCCCAAGTATTTGTTGTTTTATCAGTTTCTTCAATAGAGCCATCTTCTTTTTCAATAGAGTGAACAAGAGTTATATTGCCATTGTCGATTTCTGGTTTTTGGTCAATTACGTCAAATATTCGCGTTGCACCGGCCATAGCAAGAACAACAGTATTGAATTGCTGTGTAACTTGTTGTATAGGCTGATTGAAACTTCTAACAAGTTGAAGAAAAGAGCCTATTGTACCAACTGTAACAGAACCAATGCCGTTTATTGCCAAAATACCACCAGCAAGGGCTATCATAGTAAAGTTTAAATGTCCCATATTTGAGGCAATCGGAGCCATAGTATTTGCAAAACGGTTTGCCTTTGTCATGCTATTGAAGAGTTCTTCGTTTAGTACATCAAATTCTTCTTTTGATTTATTTTCATGAGTAAATATCTTTACAACTTTTTGACCTTCCATCATTTCTTCGATATATCCGTTAAGATTACCAACATCTTTTTGTTGTTTTGCAAAAAACATGCCAGACATAGCACCAATTTTACTGCTAAGCTTTATTGTTATAAAAACCATAATAAAACTTACTATGGTCATTTGCCATGAAAGGACAATCATAGAAATTGCAACAGATACAATTGTTACAATACTGTTTATAAGCTGAGGGAAAGTTTGGCTTGTCATTTGACGTAATGTATCAACATCGTTTGTATAACGGCTCATAAGGTCGCCATGAGTGTTTGTGTCAAAAAATTTTATTGGTAGTTTTTGCATATGCTCAAACATTTCATCACGCATTTCTTTTAAAGTGCCGTGAGTTACATACATCATTATACGGCTGTATATATAAGTTGAGATAATACCAATAAAATATATACCTGCGATTCTCAAAATGGCATATAACAAACCGGACATATCAGGATTTTGCAGACCAATAAATGGTGCAATATAAGTATCAATAAGAGTTTTTATAAAAAGCGTACCGTTTACATTTGCCAATGCAGAAATAAATATACATATAATTACAACAAAAAAGTGAAGTTTATAGTTTTTTAATATTCTTTTTAAAAGACGCATAAGACTTTTTTTTGCGTTATCGTCAAATTTAACTTTACCCATTGATGCACCATGTTTATGAGGATGTCCCATTATACTTCACTTCCTTTCATTTGAGATGTATAGATTTCATTATAGATACTATTATTATTGATAAGCTGTTGGTGTGTGCCAACTCCGTTGATTTTGCCATCATGGAGAACAATAATAAAATCAGAATCCTGTACAGATGATATTCTTTGAGCAATTATGATTTTTGTTGTGTCTGGAATATCATTGTAAAATGCTTTTTTTATCATAGAATCGGTTGCAGTATCAACAGCACTTGTGGAATCGTCAAGAATAAGAATTTTTGGCTTTTTAAGCAATGCACGAGCAATACATAAACGTTGTTTTTGCCCACCGGAAACATTTGAACCACCTTGCTCAATATGAGTATCATATTTATCCGGGAATGACTGGATAAATCCGTCTGCTTGTGCAGATTTGCATGCTTGTATAATTTCTTCGTCAGTTGCGTTATCGTTGCCCCAACGGAGATTTTCTTTTATAGTTCCACTAAACAAAACATTTTTTTGCAAAACAACAGAAACATTTTCACGCAAAACATCAAGGTCATAGTCTTTAACATTTTCACCACCAACAAATACACTGCCACTGGTGGTATCAAATAAGCGAGGGATAAGCTGTATTAATGATGTTTTTGCACTTCCTGTGGCACCGATAATACCAACAGTTTGTCCGGATTTTATATCAATATTTATATCCTCTAATACAAGATTATGGTTATCTTTTGAGTAAGAGAAAGATACATTTTCAAATTTAATAGAACCATCTTTAACTTCTTTTATTGGGTTGTTTTTATTTTTAAGGTCAACTTCTTCATCAAGAACTTCAATAATTCTATCTCCACTTGTTTTTGCCATGGATACCATAACAACTGACATAGAAATCATCATAAGACTTGTAAGTATTTGTTGTAAATAAGTAAACATACTCATAAGTTCACCGGTAAGCATTGAAGAATTTACAACAAGATTTGCACCAATCCAAGATACAAGAAGTGTAGTTAAATAAACTGCAAATTGCATAATAGGAGAGGCAAGAATCATAAGTTTTTCAGCCTTAATAGAATAATCGTATAAATTTGAAGTTGCATTTTTAAATTTTTCAGTTTCAAAATCTTCTCGTACAAAAGCTTTAACTGTTCTTATGTTTGTAAGATTTTCTTGAACAATGCTGTTTACTGCATCATATCTTTTAAACATACTGCGAAAATTTGGCATAGCTTTTGACATTATAACAACAACACAAATTATAAGAAATGGAATAATACCAAGAAAAACAAGTGTAAGTTTGGCACTCATAGTGAAACACATTATTAAAGCAGAAATAAGCATCAAAGGGGCTCTAATAAGCATACGGATAATCATTGAATATGCCATTTGTACATTATTAACATCAGTTGTAAGTCTTGTTACCAAGCTTGCAGTTGAGAATTTATCTATATTTGCAAAAGAAAATTCTTGAATTTTATAAAACAGACCTTGTCTTAAATTTTTTGCAAATCCAGCACCGGCTTTTGCAGCGTTAATACCTGACGATATTCCAAAAAAAAGAGAAATCAAAGTCATAAAAATCATAAGTAAACCAAGTTTTATAACATACTGCATGTCAGAATTAGCAAGTCCAACATCCACCATTTTTGCCATGGATTTAGGAATAAGAACCTCCATCACAACTTCTAAAGCAACAAAGACAGATGTCATAATAGAAACAAACTTATATTCTTTTATATATTTTGAAAGTTTTTTTATCATATTTCCACCTCATTTTTTTAATATTTTTAATCTTGTTTAATAATGTCAATTTTAATAATATAGATTTATAAGTTTTATAATTTTAGGATATTTTTGATAATATTATTAAATTTATTTATGATTTGATAATATTTTTACGTAAAGTTATTAAGTTATTTGTAATAACAACCTTTAAGTGTTTTTCTATTTATACGCTGTTATAATCCTTGTATTTTTTAACACCAAAATATTCTATCACTGAAAAAATATAAGGTCAATCTGAAATATATAAAAATTTTGTGAAGTATTAAAATAAAAGCACATGTATTTTAGAAATACAAGTGCTTAAATGTTATAATGAATTATTATCACTGTCACAATCATTAAAATTATAATTTCGGCATAAATCGATAAATGTCTTAGCTGAAGAAGTTAAGAATTTATCTTTGTGATGAATAATTCTAAAACTTCTGTTAAAATCAATTCCATCAACATTAACACTGATAAGTAATCCACGGTTAATTAAATCATCGACCATATTATGAGGAAGAACGGATATGCCGATACCGTTTATAACTCCATTAATCAAGGCTGTTGTACTGATAGATTCCCATATAGGTGTTACAGAAAATCCAGCTTTTTCTATGGCTATATCAAAAGTGTTTCTTGTTCCACTATCTTTTTCTCTCAATAGAAATTTTTGATTTTTAAATTCTTCAATAGATATGGTTTGCCCATGTTTATAATTGCAATTTGGTGGGAATACCACATCTAAATGGTCTTCCATGTATTTTTCAGAAATCATATTGGGAGAATGTATACCACTTTCCACAAGAGCAAAATCCAATTCATTTGAGTTTATCTTTTTTTCAAGCTGACTTACTGTTGAAATAAAAACTCTTATATCCGTTCCGGGATATTTTTTGTTAAATGATTTTATATAATAAGGCAGAAATTTGGAACCAATAGTAATACTTGCCCCAACTCTTATAATGCCAAAAGAATTCCAATCTCTCATGCCTTTTTCCATATCATCAAATAATGAGGATATATGTATAGCATAATCTAAAAATTTTTGACCTGCTTGTGTTATTTTAAGTCTTCTGCCAATCCTGTCAAACAATACAACTCCATAATATTGTTCAAGTTCTTTTATAGCAAGACTTACAGCGGGTTGTGTCATGTGCATATCTTCTGCTGTTTTGGTTGCATTATATCCATTTTCACAAACTGAACGGAAAATCTTCATGTGTCTTAAAGTCATAATAATTCCTTATATAAATTTACTTATCATTTTTATTTGATTATATTATTTTTATTATTTAAAAGCAAGATATATAATATCATAGGAAAGAGAGGGAGTATATTGAAAAAAAATGAAAATAAATATTTAAAATTGTTTTTATCAACCTTTAAACTAAGTGCTTGTACCTTTGGTGGTGGATATGTAATTGTACCACTTATGAAAAAAAGATTTGTTGATGAACTCAATTGGATTGATGAAGCAGAAATGATGGATTTAATTGCAATAGCACAATCCTCTCCGGGAGCTATGGCAGTAAATACATCTATTATTGTAGGATATCATGTTGCAGGGGTTTTAGGTGCGCTAATTACAGTTCTTGGCACAGTACTTCCTCCACTTATAATTATTTCAGTAGTATCGCTTTTCTATCAGACATTTAGAGATAATGTATTTGTAAATATGGCAATGACAGGAATGATGGCAGGTGTTGCTGCAGTTATTTGTGATGTTGTTATAAATATGGCCAAAAATATTATAAAGAAAAAGCATAAGCTTTCTATATTCACCCTTATAGGTGCTTTTATTGCTACATATTTTTTTCATGTAAATGTTATTATCATAATATTAGTATGTGGAATTATAGGTGCAGTAAATACATATTTAAGTGAGAAATCAAGAAGGGAGCGTGAAATTTAATGATTTATTTAGAATTATTTTTCAGCTTTCTGCAGATAGGATTGTTCAGTATAGGTGGTGGATATGCTGCAATACCACTTATACAAAATCAAGTTGTTGACACTAATCAATGGTTAACTATGACACAATTTGCTGATATAATCACAATTGCTGAGATGACACCAGGTCCTATTGCTATAAATTCTGCAACTTTTGTTGGAATACAGGTTGCTGGAATACCGGGAGCGATAATTTCAACAATAGGTTGTGTGTTTCCGTCTTGTGTTATAGTTTTAATTTTGGCTTATATCTACTATCGTTTTAAAGAACTAAATATGGTTAAAGGTGTTTTGGCAGGGCTTCGTCCAGCTGTTGTGGCAATGATAGCGTCTGCAGGCGTATCACTGGTTATTATGGCTATGTATGGACAAAGAAAATTGCCTGCCAACTTAACAAGCATAAATTATATCTCTGTTGCAATTTTTGTGGTGGCATTAACAATATTGCGTAAGTTTAAAGTAAATCCAATTTATATTATGGCAGGTGCAGGAGCAACGGGTATTATAATGTATTCAATATTTTAAATAATAACAACTTGAAGTATAGTAAATTATAATGTTACTTTTCAACAACTATATTGATTGTAAAAGATATAATTTGCACTATATATAGAATTTTTAATGTCTATATTGACATTAGGCGTACATTATGATAATTTATTTAAAAGGGCGTGGATAATTCTTATTCAATGCCGTAGACCAATAGAATGGAGATAAGAATTATGGAAAGAATTAAAACATTGGAAACACGTGATTTGTGTGAAAGCGCAAAAAATGGTGGTTGTGGCGAATGTCAAACATCTTGCCAGTCCGCTTGCAAAACAAGCTGTGGCGTAGCTAACCAGTCTTGCGAAAGCGAAAAATAATAGTTTTAAACAAACAAAAGTGCCGCCGTTAATGACGGCACTTTTTGTATCTTATAATTTATAGTTTTGGATAAAGTAAAAGGAGAAAATAGTTTTGGTACATCAATATAAATTAAATGGATATAACATCGTGTTAGACACTTGTTCTGGTGGTGTTCACGTTGTTGATGAAGTTGCATATGATATGATTGAACTTTATAAAAAGAATTCAAAAGAAGAAATTATTGCACAAATGCTTGAAAAATACAAAGACAGAGAAGATGTTACACAAGAAGATTTAAATCTTTGTATGGAAGATATTGAAAGCCTTGTAAAAGCAAAAAAACTTTATACAGAAGATAATTTTGAATCTATGGCGGGTACATTTAAAGCTCGTTCTGGTAATGTTATAAAAGCTTTGTGCTTACATGTTGCACATACATGTAATCTTAACTGCTCATACTGCTTTGCAAGTCAGGGAAAATATCATGGAGATAGAGCTCTTATGACTTATGAAGTTGGTAAAAGAGCTTTGGATTTTCTTATTGAAAATTCAGGTACAAGAAAAAATCTTGAAGTTGACTTTTTTGGCGGCGAACCTCTTATGAACTGGGATGTTGTAAAAGATTTGGTTAAATATGCTCGCTCAATAGAAAAAGAACATAATAAAAACTTTAGATTTACTCTTACAACAAATGGTGTTTTAATAGACCAAGATGTTATAGATTTTGCAAACAAAGAAATGAGCAATGTTGTTCTCAGTTTGGATGGACGCAAAGAAATACATGACCGTACACGTGTTGACTATGCAGGTAATGGTAGTTATGAGAAAATTGTGCCAAAATTTAAACAAATGGTAGAGTCCCGTAATAACACAGGTTACTATATGCGTGGTACATTTACACACGCAAACCCAGATTTTACAAAAGATGTATTCCATATGGCTGACCTTGGTTTTACAGAATTAAGTATGGAACCGGTTGTTACTGCTCCAAACGACCCAATGGCTCTTACAAAAGAAGATTTGGAAATTGTTAAAGAACAGTATGAAATTCTTGCTAAAGAAATGATAAAACGCAACAAAGAAGGCAGAGGATTTACATTCTATCACTATATGATAGACCTTACACAAGGTCCATGTGTATATAAAAGAATTTCCGGTTGTGGTTCAGGTACAGAATATATGGCTGTAACTCCTTGGGGAGATTTGTACCCATGCCATCAGTTTGTTGGTGAAGATGATTGTAAACTTGGTGATATTTGGAATGGTGTTACAAATAACGATGTTAGAGAAGAATTCCGTAGCTGTAACGCATACGCAAGACCAGAATGTGCTGACTGTTGGGCAAAACTTTATTGTTCAGGTGGTTGTGCTGCAAATGCGTATCATGCATCAGGCACAATTCGTGGTGTTTATGAACCAGGTTGTGAACTGTTTAAAAAACGTATAGAATGTGCTATTATGATAAAAGTTGCTGAGGATGTAGCAAAGGGAGAAGCATAATATGCAAACACCAATTGCAGATTTTGTAAAGTCTTATGCAGAAAGTAAATATAGCAGATTACATATGCCAGGGCACAAAGGTGTATCTTTTTTAGGTTGTGAAAAGTATGATATTACTGAAATTTCCGGAGCAGATGCACTATACGAGGCAGAGGGCATAATTGCACAAAGTGAGAAAAATGCAACTGATTTGTTTGATACAAAAAGGACTGTTTTTTCAACAGAAGGTTCAAGCCAATGTATAAGAGCAATGTTGTATCTTGCAATAAACTATAATAAAACATCAGAAAGGCCATACATAATAGCAGGCAGAAATGTACATAAATCTTTTTTGTATGCAGCGGCTCTTCTTGATTTTGATATTGTATGGTTGTTGCCGGAAGAAATGCACTCTTTGTGTAGCTGTAAAATTTATGCAAATCAAATTGAAAATGAGATTATATCAAGAAAGCAAAAACCATCAGCAGTTTATCTGACTTGTCCAGATTATCTTGGTGGTCAATTAGATATTAAATCAATAGCTGATATTTGTCATAAATATGATACTTTATTATTGGTTGATAATGCACATGGGGCATATCTGCACTTTTTGGAAAATAAAATACACCCAATGGATTTGGGGGCAGATTTATGTTGTGATTCAGCTCACAAAACATTGCCTGTATTAACAGGTGGAGCATATTTACATATAAATAAGCATACAGATAGTTATTTTTGTGAAAATGTAAAACATGCAATGTCTCTATTTGGTTCAACAAGTCCATCATATCTTATATTATCATCTCTTGATTTATGCAATAAATATATAAATGATAAATATAAAAAAGATTTGAAAAATATAATAAATGTTATTAACACAACTAAGAACAAGTTGATAAATAACGGCTGGCATATAGAAATTACAGACCCGTTAAAAATAACAATAAAAAGTCCAGACGAGTTATCGGGACAGTATATTGCAGAAAAACTTAGGCGTCATAATATAGAGTGTGAATATGCAGATTTAAAATATATTGTATTAATGATTACGCCACAAAATACAAAAGAAGAAATTGAAAATCTGGTTTTTGTGTTAGGTGAGAATAAATACCAATATAAAGAAGATATTGCTTTAAAACCAATAATGTCTTTACAAGCACTTTCAGTTAGAAAAGCTATGTTTGAAAGACAAGAAGTGATTTCTGTTGATAAAGCGGTTGGAAGAATTTGTGGTGTGCCGGCAGTTAGTTGTCCACCGGCAATACCAATTGTTGTTTCTGGCGAAATTATAAGTGATAATGCAATTGAAATTTTTAAATATTATGGCATAAAAGAAGTGAGTGTCATAAAATAGACAAAAAACTATATCACAAATTGTGATATAGTTTTTTTATAAATAATCTCAATTTTAATAATATTATTTTTATTATATGAGTTATGAAAAATATATATGAGGTTTAAATATGGTTTTTGATAAGAGAGAAGCAGGAGTGTTACTTCCAATTTTCAGTTTACCATCAAAATATGGAATTGGAACTTTTGGTAAAGAAGCTTACAACTTTATTGACAAATTAAAAAAAGCAAAACAAAGTTATTGGCAGGTTTTGCCACATGGACCAACTGGGTTTGGAGATAGTCCTTATCAATCATATTCAACATTTTCAGGTAACTCGTATTTTATCGATTTGGAATTACTACAAGAAAAAAATCTTCTTACTAAAGAGGAATGTGAAAGTATCAATTGGGGAGAAGATGAAGGTTATGTAGATTATGATGCTGTTTCAAAAGGCAGAGAAATTTTATTGCGAAAAGCTTTTGAAAGAGATAACTATAAATCTAGTGATGAATATAAAGAATTTATAAGAACAAATAATTATTGGCTGGAAGATTATGCTTTGTTTATGGCTCTCAAAGATGAAAACAACCAAAAACCTTGGTATTTGTGGACAACAGAAGAAAAAATGAGGGAAGAAACTGCTATAAACAAATCTAAAAAAAGGCTTAATGGAAAGATTGAGTATTATATATATATACAATTTTTATTTTTTTCTCAATGGAGAAATTTAAAACAGTATGCAAATGAAAATAATATAAAAATTATTGGTGATATACCAATATATGTATCGCTTGATAGTGCTGACGTATGGGCAAATAAACATTTATTTGATTTAGATGAAAATGGAAAACCAAATCAAGTGGCAGGATGTCCGCCTGATGCTTTTTCAGAAACTGGACAACTATGGGGAAACCCTGTTTATATATGGGCTGAACATAAAAATGATAATTATAGATGGTGGATATCAAGATTAAAAGCAATTTTTGATATGTATGATGTAATACGTATAGACCATTTTAGAGGATTTGAAAAATTTTACGCTATACCTTCAAATCATAAAACAGCAGAAAATGGGAAATGGGAACAAGGACCGGGATTAGATTTATTTAAAGAGATAAAGAATAAACTTGGTGATGTAAAAATTATAGCTGAAGACCTTGGGTATATAACTTCAGAGGTAAGAAAATTACTTAAAGATACAGGGTACCCAGGTATGAAAGTTATGCAGTTTGCATTTAAAAAAGGTGTAAACAGTGAATATTTATTACACAATCATATAAAAAATTGTGTTGTATATACTGGTACGCATGACAACCAAACTTCTAAAAGTTGGTATGAAGATATGACTTGGGAAGAAAAAAATTATGCAGGGCAATATATGGGCTTTTATACAGAAGTTTGGGATAAAAATAGATTTATAAGACACACAATGTCATCACCTGCAAATTTGGTTATAGTACCAATTCAAGATTATATTGAACTTGGTGATGAAGCAAGAATAAACACGCCATCAACAGTTGAAAACAACTGGAAATGGAGATTGAAAATTGACCAATTTGATGATGAATGTTGCAGATATATGGCTTATATATCAAATTTATATTATAGAGATAACCGGGAAAATCAAATAAAAAAATAGATGAGTGATAATAACTCATCTACTTTTTAATAGTAAGCATCGGGAATTAGTATAGATACTTTAAATTCCTGCTCATCATGGTCTAAATTTATAGTACCTTTATTCTTCTTTACAATATAAGCCACATTGCCAAGACCTAAGCCATGTTCTTTTTTACTTTTTTTAGAGGATAAAATTCTTCCGTTATCCATAAGTAAAACACCGTCATAAGTATTTGAAATAAATATAAAAAGTGAATCCTTATGCAGTTTTATACGTAGATTGATTTTTTTATCGGAATTAAGTTTACTTGTAGCTTCTATTGAATTATCCAACAGGTTTCCAAGAATAATAGCTAAATCAGTGTTTGGAATTCTAAAATCTGGCGGAATTACAATTTCACAGTTAATATCTATATCTGATTGCTTAGCTTTTTTAACTTTGGAATTAAGAATTGCATCAACAATATGATTTCCTGTTGAAATAATTGTATTTGCATCTAAAATATCTTGAGAATAACTTGATATATATTTTTTGGATTGCTCTAAATCACCTTTTGAAACCAGACTGTTAAGTACACTTAAATGATTTTTTAAATCGTGTCTTAAACGTGACATTTGATAAGAATAATCTTCAAGGTCTTGATAATGTGCTTGCTGTATTTCAAGAATTTGTTTCATAGAATTAAATCGCTGTTGGGATTGCACAGAGTGCATAATTTGTTCAATTATGAAAAGCAAAAAGAAGCTGTATCCGAATAATAATAAAGTTATTTGAAAGTATACATTTCCTTTATTGCTTAACACTTGCATTATTTGATATAAGTTTAAAAGAGGCAATGCAAATATCAGTAAATCAATAAATTTATTTGGTTTTCTAGGTATCCTTTTTATAAAGAAAATAACAAATAAAACTAAAAAGCAAGCCAAAATTTGCATTTCATCTGTAAGTACATAATCGAATGGTTTCTCCGGCAAGTGACTATTAGTTAAAGAAGAAATTATTGTTGTTGAAAATAACTTGCAAGCGTAGTTTAAAGTTACAAATATGCTACTGGCAATAAGCTTTATGCGCATTTCATCAAGATAACAGATTATAGATATAAATGCAGTGAACATTATATAATAAACACTGGTTGAAAAAAATGTAAAATCTATCATATAAGTTATACACTGAAAGAAAAAGTACATTATAAATAATATTTTTTTTATTTCACTTTTTCTATCATCAGAAACTAATATGTGATTTAAAAATAAAATTACAAGTATAGTTTCAAAAACAGATAATCCGATTTTGAGAAAAATATTTATCATGAATTCTCCCTAACATAATTTAGTAATTGATAATGAACATCTTTTGAGCGATGTTTGCTTAGTAAAACTTCATCACCGTTATCTAAAGTTATAGTATCCTTAAATATATTTTTTACGTATGCAAGATTGACTAAAAAAGACTTGTGCACTCTTATGATATTGTTATTTTTAAGTCTTTCTTCTAAATCAGATATTTTTCCAACCATAGAATAGGTTTCTGTTTTTGTGTGTATTTGGATTGTTCGCAACATAGATTCGATATAATAAATATCATTGGTTTCAATTTTGAATAATCCTTGTGTATTTGAAATGGTAATAAAACTATTTTTTTTAACTTCAGCTTGTTTTAAAACATTAATCAGGTCATCAGAAAACTTGTTTTCTTCAATAGGTTTTAAATAATATCGCATTGCTCGTACTTCATATCCTTGCAAAGCAAATTCATATGTTGCAGTTATAAAGAAGATAGGTGTATCAATGTGAGTTTTTCTGATTTCCCTTGCAATGTCAATACCGTTACTTTCATTCATAAGAATATCAAGTAAAAAAACATCAAATCGTATACCAGAATTAATGTCTTTTAGACACTCTTCAGGATTAAGGTACATATATATTTGAAATTTTATACTGTCAATTTTTTTTACCAGGTCAACCAATTTTGATAAATCTGTAGAGTTATCATCACATATAGCTATATTTAACATAATAATCCTCTTAAATAAATTTATACTTTACAAGTATTATATACCATATCATTATATAAATAAAGGTATATATATGATAAAATAGGATAAATGTACAAAATTGCCAATTATAACAATAGAAATCCCTTTTTATATTTTGCTATTGAATAATTTTTTGTTAAGAGTTAACATATAATCATATTAAACGTAACAATATTTTGTTAACGATAACGATAAAAGGAGAAAAGAAAATGTCAAAGGTAGCTTTTTTAAACGGCTTGTTAATTGATGGTACAGGTGCAAATCCTGTAGAAAAATCATTGGTATTGGTAGAAGACAAGAAAATTGTTTATGCTGGTCCAGCAAAAGAAATACCAGAAGGATACGAAGTAAGAGATATCACTGGTAAAACAATTATGCCAGGTCTTATTGACTCTCACCTCCATTTCTCTGGAAACTTGACAGATGATGACTCTGAATGGGTATTGGAACATCCAGTACAAAAAACAGTTGTTGCTGTTCAACAAGCTCATGAATGTCTTGAACATGGTCTTACAACAGTTGGTGAAATTTCACGTTCTGGCTTACATATCCGTAATATGATTGAAGCTGGCGTTATGACAGGTCCTCGTGTTGTAGGTACAGGTACAGGTTTCTGCCGTACAGCAGGTCATGGTGACTCTCATAAATTACCAATTTGGTACAACAACGAATCACATCCATGGGCAGAAAGAGTTGATGGTCCTTGGGAATTGAGAAAAGCTGTTCGTGCTAAATTAAGAGAAAATCCAGACGCTATTAAAATTTGGTCAACAGGTGGCGGTATCTGGCGTTGGGACCAAAAACTTGACCAACACTACACATTAGAAGAAATTCAAGCAGTTGTTGATGAATGTAATATGGTTGGTATCCCAGTATGGTCACATGCTGAAGGTTACGGCGGAGCTTTAGATTCAGCTAAAGCTGGTGTTCATCTTATCATCCATGGTCAAACATTGAATGATGAATGTCTTGACATTATGGCAGAAAAAGGTATTTACTTCTGTCCAACAATTCAATTCTTGAATGAATGGTTTAAAACATATCAACCTCCATATATCCCAGAAGTTCATGACCAATTCCCTGGTGATACAGTTGCTGAAAAAGAACTTAACCGTGTATATGGTAACTTGAGAAGAGCAAAAGAAAAAGGCATCAAACTTACAATCGGTTCTGACTCATTCTGCTCAAGCTTGACACCATACGGCACAACAGCTATTGGTGAAATGTACTCCTTCAATGAAAAAGCAGGTATCTCAGCTATGGATACAATTATTGCTGCAACACGTGATGGTGCTGAAATGCTTAAAGTTTTGGATATCACAGGTACATTGGAAGAAGGCAAATTTGCTGACTTGCTCGTTATTAATGGCAACCCTCTTGAAAACATTCGTGCTATCGCAGTAGATAACATGGAAGTTATCATGAAGGAAGGCGCATTTGTTAAAGGTTAATTTGAAACTTAAATAAATGTTTTAATTTAAAAGTATAATAACCATAAGGGTTGTTTACAAATCGCACCTCTTATCTTATAAACCAAGGTAAGAGGTGCATTTTTTAAACATAAATTGTGAATATATTTTTAAGTAAATTAAATTTATGTAAAGAAAGAGAGAAATAAAATGGATAAGAATAAAGGTATTTTTTATACTATAGTATCCGCTGCTGCTTTTGGTTTAACTCCATTGCTATGTAGTGGCGCTTATAATGCAGGTGCAACACCAGAAACATTGGTTTTCCTTAGAAACTTATTTGTAGTACCTGTTTTGTTTATTATTTTGAAAGTTAAAAAAATTGAAATAGGATTAGATAAATCAACATTATTTAAAGCATTTCTTGTTGGTATTTTTGGTATGACAGCAACAGCATTGCTTTTGTATAATGCTTATAACTACTTGCCAGTTGGTACAGTTACAACAATTCACTTCTTATATCCAGTATTTGTTGCTTTGAGTGGTCTTATATTCTTTAAAGAAAAAATTCCTCCAGTTAAAGCTATAGTTTTAACAATAGCAACATGTGGTATTTTCTTCTTCCTTGAAACAGGTGGAGATTTAACAAAAGAAAACTTGACTGTTGGTATTATCTTGTCTGTTGCTTCTGGTGCAACATACGCATTCTATATGGCAGGTATTGAAAGATTTAAACTTAACCAAATTAACTCTTATAAATTAACATTCCATCTATCATGGATGTCTTGTATAGTAATGCTTGTATATTCACTTGTAACAAATAAATTTACAGCACTTCAAATGCAACCAGTAGGTTTTGCATACGCATTCGTTATTGCTATGGGTACATCATTCCTTGCAGTTTACACATTGCAGTTGGGTATCAAATACCTTGGAGCTTCAACAGCAGCTATATTCTGTATGTTTGAGCCTGTAACAGCTGTTATTGGTGGTGTTATCGTTTTAGGCGAAAAATTAACTCCTATGAAATTGATAGGTTGTGTAATTATTCTTGGTTCTGTAACATTACTAACAGTTCTTGATAAAAAAGCAGAAGACAAAGTAAAACAATAAAATTATAAATAATCAGGCAAATTTTGCCTGATTATTTTTTATAGTATATTGACTTTAAACAAAACAAAATATATACTAAAATTGTATAATTTAATATAACTCAGGAGGAAATCTTATGCTAGAAGTTGGAACAAAAGCACCTAACTTTGAATTGCCAGACCAAAATGGAAATATACATAAACTTGAAGATTATAAGGGTAAAAAAGTTATACTTTATTTTTATCCAAAAGATAATACACCAGGATGTACAAAACAAGCTTGTGGATTTTCAGAACTATACCCACAGTTTATAGAAAAAGGTGCAGTTGTAATTGGTATAAGCAAAGATTCAGTTGCATCTCATAAAAAATTTGAAGAAAAATATGGGTTATCATTTACGATACTTTCTGATAAAGAATTGCAAGCTATACAAGCTTATGATGTATGGAAAGAAAAGAAACTTTATGGCAAAGTATCAATGGGAGTTGTGCGTACAACATATTTGATTGATGAAAATGGTATTATTATAAAAGCAAATGATAAAGTAAAAGCAGCTCAAGACCCTGTAAAAATGCTTGGTGAAATTTAATGAAAATAATTATTTCTCCAGCAAAGAAAATGAATGTAGATACAGATTCTATAGAATATATGAGTATACCATCATTGATGCAATATACAGAAAAAATATTATTAAACTTGAAAAATAAATCATACGAAGAACTAAAGAAAATATGGAATTGCAATGATAAAATAGTCAATCAGAATATAGAGAGATTAAATAAAATTGAACTTAATAAAAATTTAACTCCGGCAGTTCTTGCTTATGAAGGTATTGCTTATCAATATATGGCACCAGCTGTGTTTACTTATGAACAATTTAATTATATACAAAATAACCTTAGGATACTTTCTGGTTTTTATGGAGTATTAAAAGGATTAGATGGGATTGTGCCATATAGACTAGAAATGCAAAGCAAATTGAAAATTGAAGATAGCAAGGATTTGTATGACTTTTGGGGAGATAAACTCTATAAAGAGATTTTAGATGAGGATAGAGTTATTATAAATCTTGCTTCAAAAGAATACTCAAAGTGTATAGAGAAATATCTTACAGATAAAGATACATATATTACCTGTACATTTGGAGAATTTGAAAATAATAAATTTATCCAAAAAGCTACTTTTGCCAAAATGGCAAGGGGAGAAATGGTTAGATTTATGGCAGAAAATAATATAATCAATCCAGAAGATTTAAAATTATTTAACAGACTTGACTATTCATACAGAGAGGATTTATCAAGTAAAACAGAATTTGTTTTTGAAAGAAAAGTTAATAATTAAAATAATTACAGTAATATATAGCTAAATGTAGTTTATGTATTACTGTTTTTTTATAAAATATTTATAGTAAACCTAAAGTTGCGTAATAGTTGGTAGATGCAACATGTCATTTATGATAATATTTAGTAAAAAGAAAGGAGAAATAATTAAATATGGAAAAAGTAATTATAATGTTAATATTTTGGGCAATACCTACAGCTATTGTTTGTGGTTGTATGATATACTTATTTGTTTTAATTATTAAAGCATTAAGAAAATATATCAATTCAGTTGATACGAGAAAAGAAAAATCTGAAATAAAAAAGACACTTGCTGAAAAACTAAAGGAAAACAGAATGCGCTGCAATATGACACAAGAATTTGTTGCAGAGTCATTGGGAGTATCAAGACAGGCAGTTTCAAAATGGGAAATTGGGGCATCTGACCCAAGTACATCAAATCTTATCCTTCTTGCAAAACTATATGGTGTTAGTGCAGAAGAACTTATAAAAGAAATATAATAACTTATAAAAAAACACAGTGTTTATATAAACACTGTGTTTTTAACAATAATATAAGTTATTATTGATTTTATATAGTATCTAGTTAAAAAGATTAATTTTTGGGACTGTTATTTCAGCATCAAATGTTTCGCTATTATACAAAAACAGTATATGTTGATAATCATTTTCTTTTATAAGTTTATTTAAACTGCTGTTGTAAAAACGCATATCCACTATATCAATTTGAGAAAAATCATCTGTTATAAAAGGTATAAAGCTGTTTGCATAGCTGTCTTTTATAATAAGAATTTTTTCTGAGCCATTTCCTTTGATATATGAAAAAGCGTTATTTCCTCTAAGAAACATTGCATATTTATCTCTTGTATCAAGCTTATCATAATCATAAATAGGGCTTAAATTGCCATTAATTTCAATTTGACTATTATTTTCAACATAAGTCATTGTATCAGGCTTAACATTGAAATTTTTAGCCTTTGAATAATGTGTACCAAGAAAATTTTCAACATTAACAAATTTAAAATCTTCTTTGGATTTAGGCGATTTCCCTATATTTTTCATATAATCACTATAAGCATAATAAGCACCAAGACTTGTCCAGTGGTGGTCGGTTTTATAGAATATATTTTCGTTTGAGTGACTTTTTAAAGTATTTGTAACATCAAAAATATATTTATCGTCTATACGCTCTTTTATCTGAGATATAAGCTCATCAGCATTATTTACAGGAGAACCACTTTCTACATATTGTGTAAGAATATTAGGTGCTGTTGGAACAATCATAACTCTTATATTTTTATTGGAGTGTGTGGAAATAAACTTTTCCAAAGCAACAATGTTTTTTTCTCTTTGTTCAATATCAGGTTTTAATGACTTTGTAAATAGATAACCGTCTTTACCATAAACTATGCCGTTGTTTTC
>JAHHUD010000022.1 GCA_020024185.1 Oscillospiraceae bacterium
TATACTTCTGCAGATTTACCATTTTCAAAACTGTTTTGAGGTGGTTTAGGAGTTGGAACAGAACTGGAAGAATTATCAGGTTTAGAATCAGGGCTAGGGTTAGGGTTAGGTGTAGTATCTGGTTTAGATTCAGGACTAGGGCTAGGTGTAGCATCAGGTGTAGATTCTGGTTTAGATTCCGGACTAGGTGTAGGTGAAACATCTGGCTTAGAATCAGGGCTAGGGTTAGGTGAAACATCCGGTGTAGATTCAGGACTAGGGTTAGGTGAAACATCTGGTTTAGATTCAGGGCTAACCTCAGGTGAAACATCTGGTGTGTTTTCTGGAGCAGGAGTTGTTTCATCTTGAACAACAGTATCGTCTACTTTTGATATTTCGTTGCGAGTACGCATAATTCTATATTTCTGGCTTGGATAAGAATCTATTAAAGAATTAGCCATGATAACATCACGTTTGTAAACGCTAACTACACTAGGTGTTTCTATTGACATAATCTTAATGTCGCCTTGAATAACGCCATTTTTATCGACTCTTGCAGCATATCTACTTTTTGAGCCGTCTTTATTTAAAATAAATCCAACATCAGCTTCAATAAAATCCCCAGTAGATACTTCTGCTTTGTATTTATATGTAGTAACAACTTCTTTTTCTGTTGCAGGGATGTCTTGATAAGTTGGAGCGGCGGGAGTTGGTTGTGGAGTTTCAACTGGTTTTGAAAGACTTGCATCTTCTTTACCAACATCTATGCTGCTTTCATCTTTGATTTTGTCTGCAACATCAACTTTTTCATATTTAACTTTTTCTTTAACATTGCATTCAACTGTTTTTTCAGGAATAATATATCCTTCAGCATCAGCAATAGTTATTGTGTAATCGCCAGGTTTAAGTTTAGATAGCTTTAAGAAACCATCGTCAACAGACCAAGATTTGTTATACTTATTTTTCTTGCTTTCAACAGTTAATTTGAACTCATATCCTGTAACAAGCTGGTCTTTTTCATTAACAATTTTTACTTCAAGGTCTTCTTCAACAGAAGATGGCTTAAGTGTTATTTTTATAGGTTCAGCAGATGATGAATCTGCGAAAGATGAGGATTCTTCTTCAGATGAGCTTATAATAACACTTGAACTTTGTTCCTCAGAAGATGAGGAAATAATAAGCGCAGTATTCTTTGCATTCATAGAGTTACTTATTGCACTCACACTTAAAGTGATTAAAATTGGGATACATAAAACTAATGCTCCAACAGAAATTTGTTGGGATATGTGAAGTTTGATAAACCATTCTTTTAAATTTTGTAAATAATTCAAAGAAACACCCCTCCTTATAATATATACTACACTATATGATACTACATTTTAAAGTAATTTTCTACATAAATTTTTATTTTTCACACTTTAAAAATAAAAAATATATTTTAATCTAGTTTTTTTATTTAATAAGATTTTAATTAGAATAATATTTATATAAAACCATTGACAAAAGCTATAGCTTTATTAGATAATATAACTAATTATGATAAATTAATATAGAAAATGTCTATATTAAATTGTCGCATAGAAATTCTTATAAGGATAAATTGAGGGAAAAGTATGACATTACAACAGTTGCGTTATATAGTGGAAGTGTCTAAATGCAGTACAATAAGCAAGGCTGCACAAAGCTTATTTCTAACACAACCAACTTTGAGCAAAGCTATAAAAGATCTTGAAGAAGAACTTGGCATTTGTATTTTGGAGCGTGGAAGCAGTAAGACAAGATTTACTGCAGAAGGAACAGAACTTTTATGTTATGCAAAACAGCTTTTGGAACAGGCACAACAGATTGAAAATAGATTTATAAATGGAACAGTTGAAAAGAAACGTGTTTCAATATCAACACAACATTATGCGTTTGCAGTTAAAGCTTTTATAGAACTTTTGAATAGCGAAAAAAGTAACGACTATGAATTTTACTTAAGAGAGAGCAAAACATACGAAATTATTGATGATGTGTTTAATAAAAAAAGCGATATTGGAATTATATTTTTGTCAGATTCTACAAGCAGATATTTAACAAGGTTATTGCAGAGTAAAGATATAGAATTTACACCGCTTAAAAATTTTACATCTCATATTTATATGAGAAGAAACCATCCTCTTGCAGAAAATTCAAAAGTAACATTACAACAGCTTGAAGAATATACCTGTATTGCTTATGAGCAAGATAATAGCTCTTTAAACTTTGCAGAAGAAACTGTGGATGTTTCCGGTTTTAGAAAAATTGTTTATGTAAGAGATAGAGCAACAGCTTTTAATATTTTGGGAAATACAGATTGCTATAATATTGGCACAGGCTGTATTATTGATGGAATAATTGAGAATAATATTATTTCATTGCCACTTGAAGGCTATGGAGAAAAAATGACAGTTGGCTGGATTAAGCTTAAAAATATGGAAATGAAACCTATAATGTCGCAGTATATAGAATCGGTAAAAACAGCACTTACTCTTTCTCATGTAGGTTTAGGGAAAAAATAATTTATATTAAAGGCAGTATGAATATAAAAAGGTAGCAAATTTTATTTGTTTTGACAAGAAAATGCAATATTTTCAACAATATTTATTACAAATTGGTTAAAAAATCCATAAAATATATATTTATTACTGAATATAGGGTATTATATTAATATAAGTTAAAATTATGATTTTAACTGTGGTTAATTGCCAATCAATATTGTTGAACAAGTTATAACAAATAACGAAAAATACCAACCAAAACAAAACAGCACTCTTTTGAGTGCTGTTTTGTTTTATAGAAAAGTTTTAAACTAAATCAAAATAGAATGTTAAAAACTTTTTATTTTAATACATATTCCTTTATAGCTTTTGTAACACCTTGATTTTCGCAGGTATCTGCAATATATTTTGAATGTGCTTTAACATCATCAGGGGCAGTAGCCATAGCAAAAGAAAATTCAGCCTTATTAAGCATAGAAATATCATTATAATAATCACCAAAAACCATGGTTTCTTGTTTGGTTATACCAAGAAGCTTTTGTAAAGTTTCCACACCCACACCTTTACTTATGCCTTTTGCCATAGCGTCCATCCATATATCACCTGATGCATTAATGGAAAGAAAATCTCCAAAATTATCAACGATATATTGATAAGAACCACTTTTTAAAGGATTATTAAAATCGTTTATAGATATTTTAAAAAAGTCATCATCAATATCACACATATCATCAACAAATATGGTTTGTGTATAAAAATCTTTTAGTACTTCTTCTGTTTGAGGTAAACAATGAGTACGATATGTGCCTTTTTTACCACAAGCTATAACATCAATATTACCGTAGCTTTTTACAGCTTTAAAAATTTTATGTGCTAAATCTCTGCTAATAGTAATACCGTTTATAAGCTTATCATGCTCCATTACGAAAGCACCGTTATCGCATATAAAGTACATTTTATCAATTTTATCTTTAAAGTATTTTTCAACACCTTCAAAATTTCTGCCAGTTGCAACAGCAAATTTAATTCCTTTTTCATAAAGATTATTAAATACTTCGTCAAAATCAGCAGGAGTTTTCTTTTTATTTGACAGTAAAGTTCCGTCAAGGTCAGTTACAATAAGTTTAATCATATTTTATAAAATAAATCCTTCATATAATTTTTCAAGTTTTTCCACAAGAAGTGGATATTTTGATTGCCAATTATCAATAGATAACAACATTTTGCAAGCTTGTTGAGATTTTTCTAAAGTGGATATATCCTCAGACATACTTGCTATTTTTAAATCTGGTAAACCGTGTTGTCTTTTTCCAAAAAAATCGCCAGGCCCACGATTTTCAAGGTCATACTGACTTACTTTAAACCCATCTTGTGAAGAGCATAAAAATTTAAGTCTTTCAACAACATTTGCACTTTTGCTGTCAGAGACCAAAATGCAATAACTTTGATATTCTCCACGACCAACACGACCCCTAAGTTGATGTAGAGCAGATAAACCATATCTTTCTGCATTTTCTATAATCATAAGGACGGCATTAGGAACGTCTACACCAACTTCTACAACAGTTGTAGAACATAAAAGGTCAATTTCACCATTTTTAAAGCGAGTCATTATCTCATCTTTTTCACTAGATTTCATTTTTCCATGCAATATTTCAGCTCTAATATTCGGCAAAAGTTTGCAAATTACGTTGTTATAATATTCTGTAACACTTTGTAATTCTGTTATATTCTCATTTTGGTCAATAGCAGGTAAAACAATATAAGCTTGACGCCCCATTTTTACGTGTTTATCTATAAAAGAAAACATTCTTGCACGTTTATCTGTACCAACAAAATAAGTTTCAATTGGTTTTCTGCCCTTTGGCATTTGGTCTATAACAGATATTTGCATATTCCCGTAAATAATCATTGCAAGAGTGCGAGGAATAGGGGTTGCACTCATAACAATAATATGAGGATTATTGCCTTTAAGGCTCATTTTCGTGCGTTGAGCAACACCAAAACGATGTTGTTCATCGGTGATGCAAAGTCCAAGATTTTTAAAAACAACACTACTGTTTATTAAAGAGTGAGTGCCAACTATAATATCAATTTCACCATTCTCCAATTTAGATAAGATTTCTCTTTTTTCTTTTGCTTTTGTAGATGATGTTAGCAATGCAATTTTGATATTAAATTTATCAAAAAAACTTTTAAATGACAGATAATGCTGATTTGCAAGAATTTCTGTTGGTGCCATCATACAACTTTGATATCCATTTTTTGCCATAGCATAACAGGCACAAGCACCCACCAAAGTTTTGCCACATCCCACATCACCCTGAACAAGTCTGTTTTGTGCAATTCCACTGCAAAATCCCTGCAAAATTTCACCAATTACACGAGTTTGTGCGTCTGTAGGTATAAAGTTAAGAGAATTTATAAAATCGCTTATATCAGTATTTTTGATATAAATATCAGTATGTTTGTTTGTGTCTTCACCCATAACTGACATAGCAAGCTGAAGCATAAAAAACTCATCAAAGATAAGCCTTTCTTTTGCAAGAGCAACAGAATGAGCGACTCTTCCTGTATGAATATTTCTTATAGCAAAGTCTAAACAAGGCAAATAAAATTTTTCTCTTATTTCTTGGGGAATATGGTCTGGAATATTCTCAATATCTGATAAAGCTGTTTGTACATATTTGCTTATCATTGCAGAGGATAGCCCTTGGGTAAGGGGATATATAGGCTGTTGAGTTATAGGATAATCTATATCGACAAATGAGGGGGCGACCATTTCACGACTAAGCATATTTCCACCTACTTTTCCGTAGAACAGATAGTCACAACCAACATTTAATTTTTGAACGGTATATTCTGAATTAAAATAAGTTAATACAAGCTGAGCCGTGTCATCGGCACAAAGAACTTTGAAAAGTGTGCGTCCACCTTTTACTTTTACACCATTTGAAACCCTTAATACAGTAGCTTTAACTACGCATGGAGTATCATAAGGGGCATTAAAAATTTCGTATGGTTTTGTATAGTCAATGTATTTTCTTGGGAAAAAATATAAAAGGTCTTGGATAGAATAAATACCTAATCTATTTAACTGTTGAGCTCTTTTGTCACCAACGCCTTTTAGATAACGGATTTCTTTGTTTAAATCCATAACAATTTCCTTTATATTATAATTATTTTTATAAAAACAAAGGCTGTCAGTTATGACAGCCTATTGTTTAATTAAATTATATCATAAAATATATAAATAAATCTATGCAAAAAATAAGCTAAATTATTCAACAGAGATGAGGTAGTAGTATACAGGTTGGTCACCTTTGATTGCAGAAACCTCAATATTTGGGTTTATTTTTGCACGAATACCAGTGCAAACAGCTTCTGCTTCTCTTTCATTTATACCTTCACCATAGATTACAGTGATAAAACTGGAATCTTTATTAACCATATTTTTTGCAAGTTTAATAGCAGCTTTTTCAACACTTTTTTCTGTGAATGCAAGCTTGCCATTTTCAAGAGCAAGAATTTCACCCTCTTTGATTTTATGTCCATCAAAGTCAGAATTTCTTGCAGCAAATGTGATAGAACCAGTCTGAACATTTTGTGCAGCAATATTCATGTTTATTGTGTTTTGCTTTGTATCCATTTCAGGGTCAAAGTTAAGCATAGAAGTAATACCCTGTGGGATTGTTCTTGTTGGAAGAACAACAACTTCTCTGTCTGCAAGACTTGCAGCTTGTTCTGCAGCCATAATGATGTTTTTGTTATTTGGAAGCACAAAAACTGTCTTTGCACCAACAGAATGAATAGCTTGAAGAATATCATCAGTAGATGGGTTCATAGTTTGACCACCTGTAACAACGGCATTTGCACCAAGGTCTGCAAAGATGCTTTCAAGACCTTGGCCAGCAGCAACAGCAACAAATCCAAAAGCAATATCATTATCTACTGCAGAATATTTGAATTTAGAGTCACTGTTTGCATCAAGTTGTTCTTTTTCAAGACCTTTGCCTTTTTCATCAAGCTCAGCCATTTGTTCAAGCATATTTTCAATTTTGAGGTTTGTCATATAACCATGTCTGATAGCTTCACTAAGAGCACGGCCAGGGTCATCTGTATGAACATGACTTTTTATAATATCTTCATCTTCAACAACTACAACGCTGTCACCGATACTTTCAAGAAAAGCACGAAGTTTTTCAGCAGAAGCTTTTTCACTTTTGTTGATTATAAATTCTGTACAGTAACCGTTTGTGATTTCTTCGTTAAGGTCTTTTGCATAAACGCCTTTAGCTTTAAAGTTTTGACCTGTTGTTTTAACGCTTTCTTCGCTTTCAACAATAACGCCGTCTTTTAAAACAGAAAGAATACCTCTGAAAATATAAACAACACCTTGACCACCAGCATCAACAACACCGGCTTTTTTAAGCACAGGAAGTTGCTCCGGTGTATAGTCAAGAGCAGCTTGTGCAGCGTCAACAACTGCACTCCAAAGAACAACAGGGTCTGTTTCGCTCATCATAGTTTCTGCTTTTTCACAAGCAACACGAGCAACAGTGAGCATTGTGCCTTCTGTTGGTTTCATAACAGCTTTATATGCAGCATCAACACCGCCTCTGAGAGCAAAAACCAAATCTTGAGCAGTTGCTTGTGTTTTACCTGTAAAAGCTTTTGCAAAACCACGGAATAAAAGTGAAGAAATAACACCACTGTTACCTCTTGCACCACGAAGCATACTTGAAGCTGTAACTTGACTTACTTTTTCAACTGTACAGTCATCAGGAAGATTTAATAAATCTCTTTTTGCCGCACCAATTGTCATAGACATATTTGTACCTGTATCACCATCTGGAACAGGGAAAACGTTGAGCTCGTCAACACTGCTTTTTTTATTGATAATTAAATTTGCGCCGGATATAATGCTATCTCTAAGTATTTTACCAGTTATCATCTTTTCCACCTTAAAAATAAATTAATTACTCTGTGATGATATCATCAACAGAAACATTGATTTTCTGAACTTTAAGATTTGTGGCATCTTCAACAACGTATCTAACTTTGTTTGTAATGCTTTTAACTATTGCTGCAATATTTATGCCATAAATCACTTTGATATGCAAATCAATAATAAGTTCGCCATTATCTTCTGTAACCACGACACCTTTTTCTGGAATATTGCTGCCAAAAATGAGAGTTCTTACACTATCTGTAGCACCAGCACAGTTCATCCCTGCAACACCATAACAGCTTGTAACAGCATTGCCTACAAGAGCTGCAAAAAAATCGTTTGTAAGGCTGATTTTGCCAAGGGGAGTGTAGAATTTTATCATAACAAAACTCCTTTGATTTTCATAAATTTATTATAAGTTTATTATGGGAGATATATTTATTTGTTTCGATATTAACCCATAATAATATATCTATTATACAATTATTCTTATTTTATGTATATAGCAAAAGTTAAAATTATAGTAAAAGTACAATTTAAATTGTAACTATTTTGTAATTATGTGCAAATTGACTATAAAATTACTTAATGAAAATATAAAATTTGATTAATATAAACGTGTATGTAAAATATTATACACAATTATGTATAAAAAATGTGACAGAAAATGAAAAATAAACAAAGAAAGTAATAACTATTCTGGACTAAAAAATATATGCACTTTACATTGTGTTAACAATATATTTTATCGATGTTATATATACCGTAAAAATTTACACAAGAAAAAGCGAAAGTGCATATAAAATCAATTTTGATTAGAGGAATAAACTTATTACAATGGCGAGGGGTTAGCTCATGATTAATAGCAGCGGCAATAATATTTTAATTGATTTTTAGGTTAACTTTATCTATAGATAGAGCCTTGTGAGTTGTGTTATCAATATCAATTACAACACCACAAACATTTCCAGCGCCTTTTGCAACTTCAAATTTAACAGGACAAAGATATTTTTGTTTTGTTATACAAGGCTCTTTTTTCATACCAAGAACACTATCCAATGCACAGGTACTGCCTGCATCAGTTATATATGCAGTGCCATTTGGAAGAATATGTTCATCATTTGTCTGTATATGTGTATGTGTTCCCACAACTGCACTTACTTTGCCATCAAGGTAAAAACCAAGGGCGTACTTTTCACTTGTAGCCTCAGCATGAAAATCTACAAATATAGGCATATTTTTATATTTTTTCAAAATATTGTCCATTTCAAAAAATGGATTTCTGTTTGCGTCAAGAAAAACGGTGCCGATAAGACTTACCACACATAGCGAATATTTTCCCATATCCAAAACACAAACACCACACTTTTCGTTTGCCATATTGAAGTTTGCAGGGCAGAGAACAAACTCGTTTTTTTCATAAAAGTCAATATCGCATTTTCTTAAAGAGTGGTTTCCGCCGGTGATAACGTCAGCACCGAGAGAGAAAAGTTCACGAGCCTCTTTTTCTGTTATACCGGTACCGTATTTATGGCTATTTTCACCATTTACAATTATAACATCAGGCTTATGTTCAGATTTAAGCTTTGGCAAAGCTTTATGCAATAAATCGAGACCATTTTCTCCAACAACATCACCTATAAAAAGAACTTTCATAATACGCACCTCATAAAACTATAATTATTAAAATATATTATCACAAGCTTATATTTTTTGCAAAAAAATAGTGAGAAGAATTAATCTTCTCACTAATAATTTTCAAATTATTTTGCAAAATCAATTGCTCTGTTTTCTCTGATAACATTAACTTTAATCTGACCTGGATAATCAAGCTCACTCTCAATTTTAGTAACAATATCTCTTGCGAGGATTGTGAGCTTATCATCGTCAACAATTTCTGGTTTAACCATAATTCTAACTTCACGACCAGCTTGAATAGCAAAGCTTTTATCAACACCATCAAAGCTGTTAGAGATTTCTTCTAATTTTTCAAGACGTTTGATGTAGTTTTCAAGATTTTCTCTTCTTGCACCAGGTCTTGCTGCGCTGATTGCGTCTGCTGCCATAACAACAAATGCAAGAGCAGTTTTTGGCTCAACATCATGGTGATGAGCTTGGATTGCATGTATAACTGCATTAGATTCTTTGTATTTTTTGGCAATCTCAACGCCGATAGAAACGTGAGTACCTTCATATTCATGGTCAAGGCCTTTGCCTATATCATGCAAAAGACCGGCACGTTTTGCAATAGTTACGTCCATACCGAGTTCTCCGGCAATAAGACCTGATAGATAGCAAACTTCCAAAGAGTGTTTAAGAACATTTTGACCGTAGCTTGTACGGTATTTAAGGCGACCGATAAGCTTGATAAGCTCTGGATGTAAGCCGTGAACACCTGCGTCCATAACAGCTTTTTCGCCTTCTTTTTTAATTGTGATTTCAACATCTCTGCGTGCTTTTTCAACCATTTCTTCTATTCTTGCAGGGTGAATTCTGCCATCAGAAATAAGTTTTTCAAGAGTTTGTCTTGCAACTTCTCTTCTCACTGGGTCAAAGCTTGAGAGAGTGATTGCTTCAGGTGTATCATCAATAATAACATCAACACCTGTTGCAGTTTCAAGAGCACGAATATTTCTGCCCTCACGGCCTATTATACGGCCTTTCATTTCATCACTTGGAAGAGGAACAACACTGACCACAGCTTCTTGGGCATGGTCTGCTGCACATCTTGCAATTGTTTGTGTAAGCAAGTTTCTTGCAAGTTCTTCACTGTCTTCTTTAAGTTGATTTTCATAATAATTGATTTTCAAAGCTTTTTCATGAGCCAATTGACTATCAAGCTTTTCTAAAATCATAACTCTTGCAGCTTCGCTTGAAAGACCAGAGATAACTTCAAGTTTTTCAAGTTCACGTTGTTTGATTTGTTCAATTTCATTTAAACGTGCTTCAATAAGTTCTTGTTTTTGTTTTGCTTCTGCTTCTTTTTGTTCCAGATTTTCTGTTTTCTTGTCCAAGTTTTCTTCTTTTTGGTTAAGTCTACGTTCTTGTCTGGAGATTTCACCGCGACGTTCTTTTAATTCTTTGTCGCTTTCAGCTTTCATTTTGAAAATTTCATCTTTAGCTTCCAAAAGCGCCTCTTTACGCTTTTGTTCTGCTGATTTGATAGCATCATTGATTAATCTTTTTGCTTCTTCTTCTGCACTGCCGATTTTTGCTTCTGCAGTTTTGCGTCTATGAGAAATGCCTAGCTGGAAACAAACAAATCCAGCAACAGCGCCAACAACAATTGCTATCAAGGCTGCTACACCGTATGATAACATAAATGCTCTCCTTACAAAGTTTAAATATTATAATAAAATAGTATTAAATTATTTATATAGAAATGCTTATATGATAAAATAAAACTACTCCTTAATATTTTAGAGTAATTTAATCTTAATGTCAAGAAATAAGTTAGTATATATGTATAAATATCTTGTCATATATGACAATAATTTTGTGTTGACAAAAATAATTTGTGGTGATAATATAAAAATATTAAATAGAAAAGCGATGACATGGATATGTTCCAATATTGATTAATCTTCAGAGAGCTTTTGGTTGGTGAAAAAAAGCGATTGCAAATTGGAATACCACCATACGAGCTGACACAGCGAACTGTGTACGGGCAAGACCGTTATATCTTACATGAGTGGCAAAGCTTTGCTTTGCAATTCGGGTGGAACCGTGGGGCTGTTTATACACCTCATCCCGTTTGGGATGAGGTGTTTTTTGTTTATATATAATAAAAATACCAAATCTCAAAATATAATACTACATCATAAAACAATAAAGAAAGGATTTACTACTATGATTAAAGTAACACTTAAAGACGGTAGCGTTAGAGAATATGACGCTGGTATAAGCTATGCAGAAATTGTAAAAAGCATAAGCGCTAGACTTTATAAAGACGCAACACTTGTGAGAGCAAACGGAGAACTTTGTGACCTTCGTGATGTTCCAAATGGTGATGTTACATTGGAAGTTCTTACATTTGATGATAAAGACGGTAAAAAAGCATTTTGGCATACATCAAGCCATATTCTTGCACAGGCAATTTTGAAATTTATTCCTGATGCAAAACTTACAATTGGACCATCAATTGACAATGGTTTTTATTATGATATTGACACAGATGTTAATATTGATGAAGAAATGATTGAAAAAATCGAAAAAGAAATGAAAGAAATTGCAAAACGTGGTCTTGAAATTTCTCGTTTTGAACTTCCAAAACAAGAAGCATTGGCAAGATATGCTGATAATGAATATAAAACAGAGCTTATCAAGGAACTTCCAGAAGGAGAAGCTATCTCATTCTATAAACAAGGTGAAGAATTTACAGACCTTTGTGCTGGTCCACACCTTATGACAACAGCTCCAATTGGTGCATTTAAAATTATGAGCGTTGCAGGCGCATATTGGCGTGGCAACAGTGAAAATAAAATGCTTAAGAGAATTTATGCAATCTCTTTCCCAAAAAATAAACAGCTTGAAGAATATCTTCATTTATTGGAAGAAGCAAAAAAACGTGACCATAGAAAACTTGGTAAAGAACTTCGCTTGTTTGAAATGGTTGATGAAGGCCCAGGTTTCCCATTTTTCCTTCCAAAAGGTATGATTGTATATAATACATTATTAGATTATTGGAGAGAAATCCACACACGTGAAGGTTATGTTGAAATTTCAACACCAACAATTCTTTCAAGAAAACTTTGGGAAACATCTGGTCACTGGTATCACTACAAAGAAAACATGTACACAACATTGATTGATGATGAAGACTTTGCTATCAAACCAATGAACTGTCCAGGTGGTATGCTCACATATAAAATGGAACCACACTCATATCGTGATTTGCCAATGCGTGTTGGTGAAATTGGTCTTGTTCACCGTCATGAACTTTCCGGTGCATTAAATGGTCTTATGCGTGTAAGATGTTTCCACCAAGATGATGCTCATATATTTATGACACAAGAACAAATCCGTAGTGAAATCAAAAATGTTGTACGTCTTTTTGATGAAGTTTATAACCTCTTTGGTCTCACATATCACGCAGAACTCTCTACAAGACCAGAAGATTCTATGGGTTCTGAAGAAGATTGGGAAATTGCAACAGACGGTTTGCGTGGAGCATTGGAAGAACTTGGTATGGACTATATTGTAAACGAAGGTGACGGTGCATTCTATGGTCCAAAAATTGACTTCCACCTTAACGATGCTCTTGGCAGAACATGGCAGTGTGGTACAATTCAGCTTGATATGCAATTGCCAGAACGTTTTGAACTTGAATATGTTGGTGCAGATGGAGAAAAACATCGTCCAATTATGATTCACCGTGTTGTATATGGTTCTATTGAAAGATTTATCGGTATTCTTATTGAACACTTTGCAGGTGCATTCCCAACATGGCTTGCTCCAGTTCAGGCAGTTGTTATCCCTGTAAGCGAAGCTCATAAAGAATATGCTCATGAAGTTCTTGCAAAACTTAAAGCAGCAGGTATTCGTGCAGAAGTTGATGACAGAAACGAAAAAATGGGATATCGTATCAGAGAAAATCAACTTAACAAAGTTCCTTATATGCTTGTTGTTGGTGACAAAGAAGCAGAAGCTGGCACAGTTGCACCAAGAGATAGAAAAGAAAAACTTAAAGATACTCTTAGTGTTGAAAACTTTGTTGAATATATCACAGCAGAAATTAAAGAAAGAAGACTTTAATATAAATTTATATAATAAAAGCAGGGCAAGAAATTGTCCTGCTTTTAAAATTATTTTAAAATTTATAAGGAAAAATAATAAAAAACAACAAAATTTACAATATTTAACTTAAAAACTATACTATAATACTTTTATAAATTAAAAATAAATACGATTTATATTAAAATAAAAATAATAAATAGCTAAAATGTATTATTTTTATAGAAAATCAAAAATTTTTAAAATTTTTTTAAAAAAAGTGTTGACTTTTGGTTACACACAGGTTATAATAAATGAGCGTTAGGGAGAGACCCCCAAGCGAAAGAGAGAAAATCTTAAATAGATAATCTCACAGGTGAGAGTTATTAGCTCAGCTGGCAGAGCACCTGACTTTTAATCAGGGTGTCCGGAGTTCGAGTCTCCGATAGCTCACCACAAGCCGTCCAAATAGGACGGCTTTTTTGTTTATATAGGTTTTGCACCAAATAAAAGACTGTACTAACTTTGGTACAGTCTTTTTACATTATTATTCAATTATATTTACACCAAGACTTTTAATAACTTCAATAGAGTATTTTTGCAAATCGCCTAAAGCGGCACAGCTATCAAGATGTAAAGATATTTTGGTGTTTTTAAAATAAGTTTGACACAATACTATATTTGAAATTACACAGATATTGGTTACTACACCACAAAATTCTATTTCATCTGGCTCTCCGCCAAAAGCGTCCTCAATAGCATAAACAAGTTTATCGCTTCCAAATACGTCTTTTTCTAAAATAATAATATTTGGGCGTATTTCTTCTTCAAAAACTTTAAGCTCTCCAAAAAGTTGATGGCCAGAAGTGCCTTTTATACAATGTGGAACAGGCAAAAATTTTCCTTCACGAGTAGACAGATAATTTTCTGTATGAGTATCTTTTGTAAATATAACCAGATTTCCGTCATTTACATTTTTTGCAACAAGTGCATAAATATTGCCGGCAATACTTTCACTTTGATTAAAACCCAAAGAGCCGTCTACAAAATCATTTTGGTAGTCCACAACAACTAAAACTTTTGACATAACTATCCCTCTTTTCTATTTAAATTTTAACATTAATTATAGATACAATATATCACAATAACGATAGAATTAAAATATTTTATTTATAAATAATTGGATAATATTTTATACTAAAAATTTGCGATAAAAAAGAAAATGTGATACAGTTATTTTATGATAAACATACACCCTTCATAAGAAAATGGAGTAAATAAATGAATAGTGATTTAATTTATGACAATTTAAAATATTTAAACCTGCTTGCAAAGGATTATCCAACAGTACAACGTGCTGCAACAGAGATTATAAGTTTGGAATCACAGCTGAAATTGCCTAAAAGCACAGAAATGTATATGAGTGATATTCATGGTGAATATGCAGCATTTAATCATATACTAAATAATGCGTCTGGGGTTATAAGAGAAAAGATTGATGTGGCACTTGCAGGAATAACAACACCAGAAGAAAATGCTGTATATGCAAGCCTTATTTATTATCCAATACAAAAGCTTGACGAAATAAAAAATAATATAAGTAATATGAAAGAATGGTATAAAACAACAATATATCGTCTTATTGATGTTTGCCGTCATATTGCAAGTAAAAATAATCGTCAATGGGTTCGTCAAGCAATACCGGAAGGGTATGAATTTATTATTGATGAATTGCTACACGCACACTTTGAAGACCATAATAAAGAAGCTTATTATAACCAATTTGTTTGGGCTATAATAGAAACAAATATGGCAGATGAATTTATTGTTGCTATTTCAAAAGTTATAAAACGTCTTGCGGTACATAAATTGCATATTGTGGGTGATATTTTTGACAGAGGAGAAAGACCTGATAAAATATTGGATAAACTTATAAAACATCACTCTGTTGATATACAATGGGGTAACCATGATGTATTATGGATGTGTGGCGCAACAGGCAGTTATATTGGTGTTGCAAGTGTTGTAAGAATTTGTGCAGCATACAATAATCTTGAAGTTTTAGAGGCTGGATACGGTATAAATTTGCGTCCTTTGGCATTATTTGCAGAAAAGATTTATGGTGATTGCCCTGCGTTTATGCCAAAAGGGCTAAATCCGGAAGATGAAGACGCAAAACTTGTTGCAAAAATACACAAAGCCATCTCTATAATAATGTATAAATTACAGTGTCAGGTTATAAACAGAAATCCTTGTTTCTTTATGGAAGACAGAGCACATTTAAAACGCATAAATTATCAAGAAGGCACAATTGATATAAACGGAAAAACTTATACTCTTGTAGATAAAGATTTTCCAACAGTGGACCCAAAAGACCCGGCAAAGCTTTCAGAAGAAGAGACAGCGCTTATTAAAAAACTTTCAAGAAGTTTTATAGAATGTGAAAAATTACAGGAACATGCAAGATTTTTATATGCAAAAGGTTCTGCATACAAAGTTGAAAACGGTATTTTAATGTTTCATGGAGCAATACCGCTTAATGAAGACGGAAGTTTTAGAGAAGTATTTATTGCAGGTAAAGGATATAAAGGCAAAGCACTTATGGACTATTGCGATAAAATGGCACGTATTGCATATTTCGGAGTTGAGGGAACATACGAAAAACAATTGGGGCAAGAACTTTTGTGGTATATGTGGTGTGGTAAAAACAGTCCAATGTTTGGACGCAGTAACATGACAACATTTGAGCAGACTTTTCTTTCTGAGCCTTCTCTTGCAGTTGAGAAAAAAGACCCATACTATGACCATTGGGAAGACAGTGTTGTGGCAGAGAAAATTCTTGCAGAGTTTGGGCTTGAAGGACCAATGTGTCATATTATAAATGGACATGTTCCAATAAAGAGCAAAAATGGCGAAAGTCCTATAAAAGCAAATGGTAAAATAATTGTCATAGATGGTGGTTTCTGTCATGCCTATCATAGCAGAACAGGTATTGCAGGATATACAATGGTATACTCTTCACGGGGACTGTCTCTTAGAGCGCATCAGCCTTTTGAGAGTCTGGAAAAAGTTATATTTGAAAACAGTGATATTGAAAGCAAGGTTGATGTTTTTGAAACTATGAAAAAGCGTATGCTTGTTGAGGATACAGACAGAGGAAAGTTTGTAAAATCTGTGATAGACGACCTTAAGTTATTGATACAAGCTTATCAATTGGGTATAATAAAAGAACATAAAAATTAAAAAGAGGTTTTTATATGAAAAAAATAACTCGAACTGCATATTTGGTTGCCACAATATTTTTTGTGATAAATGCCATTTCTGCAAGATTAAATCTTAATCCATTGTACCCTGGCACAGCATTTTTTTACTGTGTTGTAATAACTGTATTTACAGCTATTTGGGTTGTTAGCAAAGCAGGCAAACTTATTTTTACAAAATTAGATACAGGAAGTGTTGCAGTTGACTTTGAGCGCAAAGCACCGTTTCCAAAAGTGCCAATATTTATTGTTGCATTTGTATGGATTGCGTATGCAGTTGTAACAATTGGTTCAAGTGTTTTCTTTAATGTTTCAGCATTTAGAGACCAAATGCCAGATTATCGCGTTGGTGACTTTAGCCAAGAAGTTCAAGTTATAGACTCTGAACAAATTCCTATTGTTGATAAAAGTCTTGCAACAAAAATTGCAGAAAAGAAACTTGGTGAAAAACCATCTTTGGGCAGCCAGGTTGTTTTGGGAGAGCCAACAATTCAGACTGTTAAAGATAAGCTTGTGTGGGTTATTCCACTTGAGCACTCCGGATTCTTTAAATGGCTTACAAATATGAGCGGTACTCCTGGTTATATTGTTGTATCTGCAACAAACAGTCAGGATGTTAAATATGTTGACAGCTATAAAATTAAATATCAACCAAATGCGTATCTTCTTGATGACCTTACATTCCATGCAAGATATACAGCTGCACCATTTACAGGTATAACAGACTATAGCTTTGAGCTTGATGATGAGGGTAAACCATACTGGGTTATCACAACATATAAATACACAAGAGGTTTTGCACTGCCAGAGGCAACAGGTGCAATTATTATGGACGCACAAACAGGCGAAAGTACAAGATATGCTTTGGAAGATGTTCCAACTTGGGTGGACCGTGTTCAACCAGAAGATTTTATACTTACACAGATAAATAATAAAGGTAATTATGTTCACGGTGTATTTAACTTCTCCGATAAAGATAAATACCAAACAAGCCAAGGTCATATTATAGTTTATAATAACGGCAGATGTTATCTCTTTACAGGTATAACTTCTGTTGGTTCTGATGAAAGTGCAATTGGTTTTGTAATGGTTGATATGGTTACAAAAGAACCGGTTATGTATCAAATGGCAGGTGCAACAGAATATGCTGCACAAAAGAGTGCTGAAGGTAAAGTTCAGCAGTATGGATACTATGCGTCATTCCCACTTATTATAAACTATGATGGTATTCCAACATACTTTATGACACTTAAAGACGCTGACGGACTTATTAAACAATATGCTTATGTTTCTGTAAAGGATTTCCTTGTTGTTGGTACAGGTGAAAGTGTACAGGATGCAAGACTTAACTATGAAAAAGCATTAAGACAAAATCCAAGTTCAAGTGATGCTCTAAACAACACTAACAACCAAGAAATTTCAGGTGTTGTATACAGAATAAATCAAGAAATAGTAGCAGGAGAAACAGTTTACCGTTTTATTCTTGAAGAAAGAAAAGATATTGTTTTTGAAGCTCGTGGAGCAATAAATGAAATGATTTCCCTTACAAGAGAAGGCGATAGCGTAAAGCTTATGTATAGAGAAAGCGAAGCTCCAATTAAAGATGTTGTTTCCTTTGAAAATACAGGTTTTGCAGAAATTGAAAAATTTATAGACCACACACCAGTGGAAGAAGTATCTCCAGAAGAAAAAACAGAATAAATAGCATAAAAGGTCACTTATAAAAGTGGCCTTTTATTTTGCACAAAAATAAAAAGATGTATCAAAAACAGACACACCTTTTTATTTTAGGAGTTTATATTACTTAACAGATAATCTTGCTTTTTTTAGTGCAGGGTCAATCATATAATACAGTATAACAGAAACGACCATTGCAAGAAGTGCATTTATAAAGCTTGTAGTTCCTTTTGTGATAAGTACACCGGAAACAGTTTGCCAAGGATTGTTGAAAATAAGATACTCCACTATAAATGTTTTTCCAAGATAAAGTACAACATAGCTTAAAGAACCTGCAACAGCTGCAATAATAACTTTTATTTTTGTTTTTTGACCAATATTAGCGATAAAACCGGCAACATAAGCCATTGCAAACTTCATAATAAATGTAATCCAAAATTCTTTTGCATAGTTTGGGTCAGTAAGGTCAAAAATAGCACCACCAATGCCGGCTGCAAAACCACCGGATACAGGACCAAAAATCAAACCACCCAAAATGCACATAACATTTCCAAGGTGTATTCGTGTTGGGCCAAGTGGAGTTGGAATCTTTGGCAGTTGTAAAGTGTTGCCGACAAAAACCAACGCTGCCATAACTCCAATCATAGCAATTGTTTTTACTGAAATTTTTTTAGAGTTCATAATATACCTTCCTTAACGATTATAGTTATATTATGATTATATGCAAATTTTGGTATTAAATAAATATCCAAAAAGAGAAGATTTTATATAACCAAATTTTTTCTGTTTTTCCTTCTTATTCTGCGAGTTCTATTTATATGTCTTTCAAAATCGCCATTATTGATAAGTTCTGCTAATACATACTGCTCAAAAACAGGAACAGTGCAAGAGTAAAAACCAACTTTATTTTCAAATTCATTAAGCATATTGTAAGGCAAAACCATATATCCAACTCTCATAGATGGTGCGACAGTTTCAGAAAATGTATTAAGATAAATAACAGAGCAGTTTTTTGCAAGAGAAAAAACAGTATCATCATTTTTTGAGGAAATGGTAAGCTCGCTGTCATAGTTATCTTCAATTATAAAACCATTTCGTTTTTCAGCCCAGCGTATATACTCATATCTTTTAGAAACAGTTGCAGTTATTCCACTTGGAAAACTGTTAAAAGGAGTAATGTGTAAAACAGTTGCTTTTGAGTTTTCGAGTTCTGATGTTATTATGCCGTCATTTGCCATTTTTAACATTTCAAAACTTATATTGTTAGATGTATAAACTTTTCTTATTTTATCGTATGATGGATTTTCAATTGCAAAAATTCTGTTTTTGCCTAAAAGCAAAGTTATAAGGCTGTAAAGATATTCAGCACCTGCACCAATTATAATCTGTTCCGGTTTTACATTTATCCCACATGAACGCATAAGATAGCTGGATATGGCACTTCTCAATTGATGACAGCCGTGATTTGGTGATTTCATTAAAATCTGTTCTCCATAATCAAGCAAAACTTTTCTCATGGTTTTTGCCATAACAGAAAATGGAAACTGATTTTTTGTATTGTGATTTTGTGGTTTTATATCAGAAAAATTTGTTTTAATATTATCTGAATTTGATAAAAAATCACTTTCTTTATATATAACAAAATAACCACTTCTTTGCCTTGCTTCAATATAACCTTCATCACAAAGTATAGCATAAGCGTGCTGTGTGGTTATAACACTTATACCGGTATCATCAGAAAGTGTTCTTTTTGACGGCAACTTTGCACCATAAGAATATACACCGTTTATAATGTCTTTTTTAATTTGTTCGTACAATTGTATATAAGCTGTTTTTCCACAGTTTTCTTTGATATGATAATTCATCTGATTATATAAAACCTTTCCTTATATATAAATTATATAATATCAAAAATATTGTAATATTTTTATATTGTTTTGTAAATAAAAAATCGCTTACTATAAGTGTTGCGTTCTATAATGAAGTTTTTTGTGATAGATGGTACAGTACTAAAACATGAGTGTACTGTATCTTTTTTTTACAATATAAACAGCAGGTGCCGAAAATTTTGGCACCTGCTGATATTTTTTATACGCTTTCCTGTGGAGGATTTAGGAGCTTGCTCTTAATTATTTCATCATTTTACGACTTTTTGGAGCATAAACGGTCTGCTAGCTGTTACAATACAATTAGAGCAAATCAGCTAGATATGGTTTACTCTCACATACCCAAGTTGTAAAATGAGAGGTACAAATATGCCTGACTGTATGCGAGCTAAGATGATGTAGACACTTCCCACGAAAATATACATCTATTTTCTATGTTCGCTACCTGTATGAATGTACATTCAAATTCCTGTAATTGTTCGTATTATATAAATAAATCGAATGTACTATATCAAACAGAAAATAAAATAGATGCCGGCTGTTACAGTAAAACTAAGCAGCGCAGCGCCTGCCACAAGCAGAACTTTCTGATAGGGACGCTTTCCTTCTTCTCTAGCCTGTTCAATTTCGGACAGGGATTTTCCCTCACTAAAGGCAAGGATTTCTTTATAGGTTTGAATGTTGTGCTTTTTCTTGTATCGCTCCACACGGATTC
>JAHHUD010000023.1 GCA_020024185.1 Oscillospiraceae bacterium
TTTTATTACTTTCAATAAATCTATTTTTGCCAATATTTTATTACAATATATTCTCAAAAACAAATATTGGACATGTTCTTGATAATTCAAATCTTACCACAGACCAAACAGACCCTTTTACAACTCCAAGCACCACCAATACCAATAATAATCCAAGTAATACTGAAAATGGATATTCACTTTACAATCTTGAAACCAAAGAGCTTGAAGAAATGGATTTAATATCTTTTTTAGTCGGAAGTGCCGCTTGTGAAGTTCCTGTTACATATGAAAAACAAGCTATAAAGGCACAGATGATTGCGTGCCACAGCTATTACCTATACTGCAAAAAAAATGGTGTTCCAAGTGATGATTTAAACTTAAGCTTTGACGAAAGATATATGCAAAAATATGCCAGCAAAGAGCGTCTTATGGAATACTGGGGTATGAGTTTTAACGAAAATTATGAAAAATTCTTAAGCTGTGCAAATGAGGTAAAAAATATAGTTTTAAAATATAATGGTGATGTTGCATTAACTCCTTACTATGCTGTTTCATGTGGTAAAACTCAAACAAGTGAAAACGAGTGGGGTCAATCATTGGATTATTTAAAATGTGTTGAAAGTCCTGATGATGCTATAAGTGAGGATTATTTGAAGGTAAAGACTTTTTCTGTTCAAGAGATGTATGACCGTTTTATGACAAGCTTTGCCGGAATTTCGCTCAATATAGAAAATCCTCAAGAATGGATTGGTGATGTAGAATATAATGAATCTGGTTATGTTTCAACAGTTAAAGTTGGAGAAGTTAAAGTATCCGGACGTGATTTTAGAAAATTTTTTGAATTGCCTTCCTCTTGCTTTATGATTTTCTTTGAAGATAATCAATTTTCTGTTGCTACTAAAGGATATGGTCACGGTGTTGGCATGTCTCAGTTTGGAGCAAATCAAATGAGTCAAAAAGGTAAAAATTATGAAGAAATATTAATGCACTATTTTCCTGGAACAGAAATAAGTAATATATAAATAAAAAATAACCCGATTTATATATCGGGTTATTTTTTTAATAATAAACTTCAGGGTCAATTTTTAAACTCATTTGATTTGGAAGATACTGACTATTTAAAACCTTTGTTTTATAAGACATTGGTGTTTCTCCTGTTATCTTCTTAAATGCTTTGCACAAATAATTATCACCGGAAAATCCTGTCTGCAAAGCAATTGCATTAAGTGACAAATTTCCTTCAACCAATAATTGTTTTACTGCATCTATTCTTACATTAGCAAGATATTTGCCTGGTGTTATGCCTGTATACTTATAAAATTCTCTTACAAGATGACTTTTAGAAATATTTAGATTTTCAGCAAGCTCCTCAACACCATATACTTTTGAATAATTTTGTTTTATAAGAGATATAGCTTGTGCAACAAGTTTTGAGGCCACAATTGATTTTTTTTCACTGCTATTAAGTGTATTTATTATTTCAAATGCTATATTACATAAATAGCTTTCTGATACCGAAGTATAGTTTGTAACAATTTGTACTATCTGTTGTGTCAAAAACGGCGCAAACACCCCATTTGTAACAAAAGCCCCTTCTGTTTCTTTACAAAATCTATGTGCGATAATTCCATTTATATTAAAACCAATTACCCTGCCACCGTCAACTATATCTATTGTAATTTTATCAGTTGAATATATAATTTCTCCTGTATTAACTGATATTGTTTTATCTTTCCAATGTGCAACGCAATTTTCAGAATAAACAAGAAAAATATTTATTCCTTCATACTCATAAGTTATTGACTTTTCACCTTTTTCATCTATTGGGTATCTGCAATAGCAATAATCCTGTAAATTTAAAGCCATAGTTATCCCCCTACCACATCAATATTTCGCCATTTTTCAATTATTTTCTTACTTATATTATAGTATAGTAACTTTAAAATATCAATATTTTATTATTTTTGTTTTTTATTTGAAATTTATCGAAAAATATCAATATATAACTTTAACTATTATAATATTGTTTGAAATATCATAATTAAGAAAAAAATAAATATAATCACACTTTTTATTCACCTTTTAAATGTAAAATTTATTATCTAGGAGTTGACTATATGAATATACTTGTAACACTTAATAGCGGATACATTAAACCCCTTTGTGTAATGTTAAGGTCTTTGCTTTCATCACATGCACAAACAACTTTTGATATATATTTAATCAACAAAACATTAACAGCAGATGATTATAAATATCTATATGAAAAAGTTGATGGAAAAAATTATACTCTTCATGATATAAAAATTGATGATAGTATGCTTAATAAAGCACCTGTGACAGACAGATATCCTTTTGAAATGTATTATCGGATTTTTGCTGCAAAATTTTTACCAAAAAATATTGATAAGATATTATATCTTGACCCTGACCTTGTTGTTATAAAATCTTTACACGAATTATATAATATAGATTTACAGGATAATTTTTTAGCAGCAGCAAGTCATGTTGGAAAATCTTTGCAAAAAATAAATGAAATACGCTTGCAAATGGAAACAAAAGGCCCTTATATAAATTCTGGTGTTATGCTTATGAATATAAAGCTTTTAAGAGAACAGCAAGATTATGATGATGTTTTTGAATATATACAAAAAAATAAAAATCTTCTTTTTTTACCAGACCAAGATATTATAAGTGCAATTTATTCTGATAAAATAATGAGTATAGACCCTTATATTTACAATATGACAGAGAGATTGCTTATCTCTCCAAAAAGCATTGCTAAAAATATTGATTTAGATTGGGTAAATAAAAATAGTGCTATTATACACTATTGCGGAAGAAATAAGCCTTGGAAAGAAAAATACATTGGATTTATGGATAATTTCTATAAACAATTTTCAGTTGGAATAAATTAGTAGCATATTTTTCAAAATATTTAACATAATAACATTATCTTTTAAGTATTTATTATGGAGGATTTATGAAATTTTTTGTAACTGATGATTGTATAGGTTGTGGTTTATGCAACTCTATATGTCCTGAAGTTTTTGAAATGACTGATGATGGAATGGCAAAAGCTCTTGATGTTTCTGTAACTGGGCAAGTAGAAGCTTTATCTCTGCAAGCACAAGAACAATGTCCAGTAAATGCAATTGAAGCTCTATAATAAAAATACCTGTCAAATATATATTTGGCAGGTATTTTTTATCTAAATAAATATTTTACTTATAAAATTAACTATTACACAGCATACAATACCGGTTATCGTTGGTATTATAGCTGCAAGAAATGTCCATTTATTGCTATTAGTTTCCTTTTTAATGGTTAAAATTGTTGTAGAGCATGGCCAGTGCATAATTGAAAATAACATTGTACAAATTGCTGTTGTATGTGTCCACCCATTTTGTAATAATAAAGCTTTTAATTCTGCAGCACTTTGCATATCAACCAAATTTCCTTGTGCAGTATATGCCATTATCATAATAGGTATAACAATTTCATTTGCCGGAAAACCAAGTATAAAAGCCATAAGTATAATTCCGTCAAGCCCCATAATATTACCAAGTGGTTCAAGAAATGAAGCACAAACATTCAATATACTCTGTCCGTCAATATTAATATTTGCCATAATCCATATTATTGCACCTGCTGGTGCAGCTACAACAACTGCTCTTGCTAAAACAAAAAGTGTTCTGTCAAAAATAGAACGTGTTATAACCTTTGCCACTTGAGGTCGTCTATAGGGAGGCATTTCCAAGATGAAAGTGGAAGGTCTGCCTTTTAATAAAGTTTTTGACAATAATTTTGTTATCATAAATGTAGTAAATACACCAAGCACTATAACCGCTGTCAATAAACATGCAGAACTTAAGCTGGACCATATACCTGTAACAGAACCAAGAAAAAACATTGTTATGATAGAAATCAAAGTTGGAAATCTACCATTACATGGCACAAAATTATTAGTCAGAATTGCCAGAAGTCTTTCTCTTTCTGTATCTATAATTCTGCACCCAATAACACCTGCTGCGTTACAGCCAAACCCCATACACATAGTAAGGGATTGTTTTCCACATGCTGTACATTTTTTGAATGGTTTATCAAGGTTATATGCAATTCGTGGTAAATAACCCACATCTTCAAGCAATGTAAATAGAGGAAAAAACATAGCCATTGGCGGAAGCATAACTGAAACTACCCACGCAACAACACGATATACTCCTAAAACTAAAATTCCATGAAGCCACTTTGGGCTATCATGTGCAATAAAAAATTCAGTCAGCTTATCTTCTATTCCAAATAAAAATTCAGATAGAATTTGCGACGGATAGTTTGCACCAACTATTGTAAGCCAAAATATAAATGCTAAAAAAATTATCATTATTGGAAAAGCTGTATATTTTCCGGTAAACAATCTATCTGCTTTTCTATCATATTGTGATTTGCTTTTTGTATCATAAAAAACAACACCTTTGCAAATTTCTTCTGCTTTTTGAACAATTGAAGTAACAATAATATTCTTTATATCAACTTCTGATATTCCTGCTTGGTATATTTCTTCTTTAACTTTTTCTATTGTTGCAATTAACTCTTTATTATCATATAAATTTATTCCTAAAAATTTTTCAAGTTCTTTTGCAAGAGAATTATCCATATCCAACATTTTAATGCAAAGCCATCTTGAGTTTATTTTATTTTGTGATATTTTTTCTACATAAGGCATAAGAGTTTCTATTGCTTTTTCTATAATTTGTGGATATGTAATTTTAATTTTTTCTTTTTGCAATTTCATCATAGATTTGTCTACGGTATTTATCAGTTTAGCTATACTTTTCTTTTCTCTTGCAACTGTACTTATAACCGGCACTCCCAATCTTTCTGAAAGCTTTTTTAAATCTATTTTTATGTTTTTTCTGTTTGCCTCATCCATTAAGTTGGCACATACAATAACATTATCCGATATTTCCATTATCTGCAATACAAGGTTTAAATTTCTTTCCAGACAAGTTGAGTCACAAACTACAATAACAGCATCAGAGCCACCAAAGCATATAAAATTTCTTGCAACTTCTTCTTCAGCTGAGTTTGCTATCAATGAATATGTACCTGGAATATCTACCAATATATAATTGTTTTTATCCGTATTACAGTATCCCCATGCTCCCGTAACAGTCTTTCCAGGCCAGTTTCCTGTATGTTGTTTCATACCTGTAAGTCCATTAAACACTGTGCTTTTACCAACATTAGGATTTCCTGCCAATGCAATGATTTTATCTTTTTGATTTTGTTTATTTATTATAAATTCACTGTCTATAGCATTTGTCCCCACAGAGTTCTTTGTAAGCCCCACTATTCATCACTTGCCTTTCTTACAATAATATTCTCGCTGTCTTCACTTCTCAAAGCAATAACTGCACCTCTCACAAGATATGCAGAAGGGTCTTTTAAAGGACTTCTTCCAACACATTCTATAACAGTGCCTTTAATAATGCCTATATCGTATAATCTTCTGCTTATTTTTTCTGATGAGTTTATTTTACAAACTATTACTTTTTCACCAACATTAATCTCACTAAGCTTTCTTATATCTTGCATACCAAACCCCTTAACACATATTTTGACTATGATATTATCATATTCACTTTAATATAATATGGTTACAAAACAAAAACTGCCTTGTGTTATACAAAGCAGTTTTTTATTTTATGGGTCTATTGTTGTTGATGAAGAACCATTTCCCTTTACTCTACTTGCAAGTTTTTCCCAAGTTGAACAACCTACCACTCCATCAACTTTAAGTCCGTAATCTCCTTGAAAGTTTCTAACTGCTATGTTAGTTGCAGGTCCAAAACGTCCATCAAGCCCTGCTGTTGCATAACCAAGTGTATTGAGCGCATCTTGAAGTATGAGAACATAACATCCACGAGAATCAAGTCTTAATGCTGAATATCCTGTTGAACACGCAGGTCTCCCATATCTTCTATCAAAATGCACCCATGTTGGTGTCATACTTAATGGCTCTACATATCCCCAAACTCCAAGCCTTTTTGCCGTATTCCATATTTCTCTTCTTTGACTGCCAGATAATACTTGCCCCACATCAAAAGATACGCCTGCATAATGCTGGCTCATAAGTCCATGTCCGCCTTCCCATATTCTTTTAAAAGCATATCTGAATGGTATAGGTTTACCATAAGCACTCCTTGTTTTATTCCACGCCTCCATTGCCTGTCTTGTTGTCCATAAAACACTGCTTCTTGATGAGCCTCTAAATTCTCTTACTCTCATTGTTCCATTTATATTGTATGGCATATACTCATCTTCATTTCTATAAAATGTTTGAAGTATATCTCTTGCAGCGTCATATACAAAAACTTTTGCCATAATAAACTCCTTTCTTTTATTTTAATTGTATGAAAATTTACTTAAATTTGTTACTTCTTTACATACAGTTGTTAAATAAATAACAGTTTTGTAATTTTGTTGTGAAAAAACATTATAACTACAAATTTGTTGCAATTATCATTTTTTATGTTGAAATGATTGAAATAATTATATATAATAACGAATAGTGAAATATACATATGAAAAGGAGATTTATTATGTCCGGTTTAGGTAAAAAAACAGTAGAAGATATTGAAGTTAAAGGCAAAAGATGCATTGTTCGCTGTGATTTTAATGTTCCTGTAAAAGACGGTGTTATTACAGACGATAAAAGAATCAGAGAAGCTTTAAAAACTGTTAAATATTTGAAAGATAACGGAGCAAAAATCATTCTTTGCAGCCACATGGGCAGACCAAAGGGTGAATTTAATATGAAATATTCTCTTGCACCTGTTGCAGAAAGAATTTCTGAACTTATGGGTTGTGAAGTTGTTATGGCAAAAGATGTTATTGGTGAAGATGCAAAAGCAAAAGCTGCTGCTCTCAAAGATGGCGATATTCTCTTGCTTGAAAATCTTCGTTTCCACAAAGAAGAAGAAAAAAATGTACCAGAATTTGCAAAAGAACTTGCTAGTTTTGCAGATATTTATGTAAATGATGCATTCGGTACAGCTCACCGTGCACACGCTTCAACTGCAGGTATTGCAGATTACCTTCCAGCAGTTTGTGGCTACCTTATCCAAAAAGAAATTGACATCATGGGCAAAGCTCTCAATGACCCTGCAAGACCATTTGTTGCAATTCTTGGTGGCGCAAAAGTTAGTGATAAAATCGGTGTTATAGAAAACCTTATTGATAAAGTTGACAGCCTTGTTATCGGCGGTGGTATGGCATATACATTCCTTAAAGCTAAAGGTTACAATATCGGTACTTCCCTCTTGGAAGAAGACAAAATTGACCTTGCAAAATCCCTTATGGAAAAAGCAGCAGCTAAAAATGTTAACTTGCTTCTCCCTGTTGATACAGCTATCCACGATAAATTTGAAAACACAGATAACTTCTCTGTAGTTGATGCAGATAAAATGCCAGACGGCTTTATGGGTCTTGACATTGGTCCAAAATCTGTTGAATTGTTCAGCGAAACAATTAAAAATGCAGAAACCGTTGTTTGGAACGGACCTATGGGTGTATTTGAATTCGAAGCATTTGCAACTGGCACAAAAGCTATTGCAAAAGCTGTTGCAGAAAGTGGTGCAATTTCCATCATCGGTGGTGGTGATAGTGCAGCTGCAGTTGAACAGCTTGGTTTTGCTGACAAAATGACACACATTTCCACAGGTGGCGGTGCTTCCCTTGAATTCCTTGAAGGTCTTGAACTTCCTGGTATCGCAGCACTCAATGACAAATAATAAAACCAAATTGATAGCGGCAGAAAACAACCTGCCGCTATTACTACATTAAAGGAGATTTACTATGGATAAACAAAACAGACAAGTTGTTATCGCAGGCAACTGGAAAATGAACAAAAACGCAGCTGAAACAACAGCTTTATTAAACGAAATGACAAGCATTATTAAAGACGCAGATTGTAAAGTTTTACTTTGTGTACCAGCAATTAACATCTGCACAGCAGTTGAAGCTGTAAAAGGTTCTTGTATTGAAATTGGCGCTCAAAACTGCCACTGGGCAGCAAATGGTGCTTTCACAGGTGAAATAAGTGCTGACATGCTCAAATCTTTCGGTATCAAATACGCAATAATCGGCCACAGTGAAAGAAGACAATACTTTGGTGAAACAGATAAAACTGTTAACATGAGAGCTCTTGCTTGTCACGAAAATGGCATCACACCAATCATCTGTGTTGGTGAAAATCTTGAAGAAAGAGAAAAAGATATCACAAAAGATGTTATCAAAACTCAAATTGAAGCAGGACTTGCTGGCTTTACTTCAGAACAGCTCATCAACACAATTATAGCTTATGAACCAGTATGGGCTATCGGTACAGGTAAAACTGCAACTTCTGCTCAAGCTGAAGAAGTTTGTGCATATATTAGAGAATTACTTGGTGAAATCTTCTGCCCAGAATGTGCTAAAAAAGTTACAATTCAGTACGGTGGTTCTATGAACGCTTCTAACGCAAAAGAATTGCTCAGTATGCCAAATATAGATGGTGGTCTTATCGGTGGTGCTTCCCTTAAATCTGCTGACTTCAACACAATTATTGAATGTGCAAAATAAGAGGTATCCATATATGAAAAAACCTTTGGTTCTCTGCATAATGGACGGTTATGCATTTACAGACAAAACAAATGGTAATGCAATTTATTCTGCAAAAACACCAAACCTTGATAAAATCTTTGCAACATATCCAACAACAACCCTTGGTGCAAGCGGATTGTCCGTTGGCTTACCTGAAGGTCAAATGGGTAACAGCGAAGTTGGTCATACAAATATGGGTGCTGGCAGAATTGTATATCAAGAACTCACAAGAATCACAAAATCTATAAATGATGGTGATTTTTATAAAAATGAAGCTCTCGTTGCTTCTATCAAAAATGCAAAAGAAACTGGAAAAGCTGTACATATCATGGGACTTATGTCTGACGGTGGTGTACATAGCCACATTGAACACTGCTTTGCTGTTCTTCGTCTTTGCAAAGAAATGGGTGTTGATAATGTTTTTGTACATCCATTTATGGACGGCAGAGATGTAAGCCCTACAAGTGGTGCAGAATTTTTGCGTAAATTAACTTCAGAAATGTCAACAATCGGTGTTGGTAAAATCGGTACTGTTCACGGCAGATTTTATATTATGGACCGTGATAACCGTTGGGATAGAGTTGAAACTGCTTATAAAGCTCTTGTATACGGTGAAGGCGATGTACATGAAAACCCAGCAGAATTTCTTGAAGAAAATTATAAAAATGATATTACTGATGAATTTACAGTACCTTTTGTTGTTACAGAAAACAGCAATATCAAACAGGGTGACAGTGTAATATTCTTTAACTTCCGCCCTGATAGAGCAAGAGAAATCACAAGAAGTCTTGTTGACACAGATTTTAACGGTTTTGAAAGAAAAGAAAACAACCTTTTGCTTAACTATGTTTGTTTCACACAATATGACGCAACAATGCCAAATGTTGATGTTGCATTCAAACCACAAAGTCTTGATAACACTTTTGGTGAATATATCTCCAAAAAAGGTCTTACACAACTTAGAATTGCTGAAACTGAAAAATATGCTCATGTTACATTCTTTTTTAACGGTGGTGTAGAAGCTGTTAGTGAAGGTGAAGACAGAGCTCTTATCGAATCACCAAAAGTTGCAACTTATGACCTTAAGCCTGAAATGAGTGCTTACGAAGTTACACAAGAAATGATTTCTCGTCTTGACAGTGGCAAATATGATGTTGTTATTCTCAACTTTGCAAACTGCGATATGGTTGGTCACACAGGCGTATTTGATGCAGCGGTTAAAGCAGTTGAAACTGTCGATGAATGTGTTGGTAAAGTTTTAGAAAAAACTCTCAGCATGGGTGGTGCATTACTTCTCACTGCTGACCATGGTAACGCTGATAAACTTCTTGATGAAGATGGCAGTGTATTTACAGCTCATACAACAAACCCTGTTCCATTTGCAGTTTGTGGTTATGATTGCAAACTCCGTGAAGGTGGAGTTCTTGCAGATATTGCCCCAACAATGCTTCAAATTCTTGGTCTTGAACAACCAGTTGAAATGACAGGTAAAACAATAATCTTATAATTATTACCAATAAAAAATCCGGCTATATTAGCCGGATTTTATTTTATGTATAACTTAAACTTTTATATTTTATTATACATATAATTTTATTTATAACTTTCTATAAAGATGCTGTTGTTGTGTAAACTACAATACAAAACTAAATCTTACACTTACATATTTACTACCCATACAAAAACTTTTGTATCAATAATATAGCTTATATTTCAACACATTTCAGTCTTGATAAGTGATTTAACATTGAAATTTGGTATCTTTATGAATATACAGTAATACTTCAAGTAATATTATTTTTATATATTACATGTTATTATTAATTTTTATCATCTTTTTCTTGAAAAAACACAGAAAGTGGTAATATTTTATATGGATATTGGCTTGTAACTGGGTCTTGCTGGGTATAATCAGCAACTACAACTTTTTCTTCATCATAAGAATATAAAATACAAAAACCAATTTTTGCTTGTTTTGCTTTTTCTCTTTGATTTTCAAAAATTCCCATATCTGTATTTTTAAGTGCAATACTTATATGTTTCATTCTATCATCAGCAATATGTAAAGAGTGATAAAGTTTACCTGTTTTGTCAGTTATAATTCTGTCTTTTGCAAGCTCATCTCTCAAACGTCTTTTATCAACATTTGGTAGTGTTGCAAAAAATTCAAATATCGTTGAAGTGTACAAATCTAAAGAAGGTGACTGTAAACCTTTTTGCTTACAGTATTCGCCAACACTATAAAACAAATCATAAGGTCTCATCTTTGATTGAGTTAACACATATTTTAATGTATTTTCAAAACGATTAGAGTTATAAATTCTTTCAACTGCATCTTCAGTTAATTTGAGTTTTAATAATTCACTATAACTTATATAATTATTTTTAACAACTTGATATGGTGCATAAGACCAGTATTCAAAACCGTGTTTTTCCTTTTCTTTTTCAAGTGCAGAACCTTTTAACAACTTTAAAAAACCAAGTTGTATAACCTCTGAACCTATCTCAAAAGCTTGGTCAAAACTGTTTTTAAAACTTTCATAATCTTCATAAGGAAGTGCTGCAATAAGGTCTATATGCAAATGTATATTATTTCCACTTGCTATTTCTTTAAGGTTGTGTACAAGTCTTTTTATATCATGTCGGCGATTTACACCTTTTAAAGTTTTTGGATTAAAGCTTTGTAAACCTGCTTCAAATTGAAATAACCCTTTTGGCATAGTTTTAAGATAATCCAGAGTTTCTTGTGTAAATAAATCAGCTTCTACTTCACAATGGAAAACAACATTTTCCGGTATTTTTCCTTCTTTTCTTGCTGTATATATAAATTCAAAAATTTCTCTTGCTCTTTTATCATTACAGTTAAAAGTTCTGTCAACAAATTTTATTGTTTGCGTTCCACAATTTGCAAGCTTTATTATATTTTCTCTTGACTCATCACTATCAAAAAATCTTACATTTTCATCTCTGCCAGATAAACAAAAAGCACAACTAAACGGACAACCACGGCTTGTTTCTAAATATACTATTCTCCCATTTAAAGCGTTAAAATATTCTTCTGAGTATGGATTGTAGTATTTTGAAATAGGATTAAAAATAATCTTTTCTGTGGTTTCAAAGTCATTTTCCAAAAGATTTATAAAACTTTTTTCACCTTCACCTTTGATTATCATATCAACTGGTGTTATGTTTAATAAATTATCTGCATCAAAGCTTGCCTCCGGCCCACCATAAAATATTTTTAATTCAGGTTTTATTTTTTTTAGTATCTCTGTGATTTTCTTTACATATTCAATATTCCAAATATAGCATGAAAAACCTACAATATCTGGGTTTAAATTATAAATATCAGCAACTATATCTTCTATTTGATTATTTATCGTACTTTCATAAACTTCAACTGTGTTATTTGTATTTGCTTGTTTATATGCAGAATAAAGATACCATACTCCAAGTGAAGAATGTATGTATTTACTATTTATACTTACTAAAACAATTTTCATAAAAACCGCCTATATTAATAAATTCAACTATATTATAATAACACAAAACACGCCCCTTTAAAAGAGCGTGTTTATTTTACATAAATTATTTATTTGTTGAACCAAATCCGCCTGTACGTTCTATGTCTGTGTTTCCATTATCAGCAACTAAGTAATTTATAAACATACACTGTGCTATTCTATCTCCTGCTTTGATAACATAGTCTGTTGTACCAAGGTTAAAAAGATTTACGCCAAGATTACCGTCATTGTCTTGATTTGAATAGTAATCACTTTCAACCCACCCCTGACTGTTTGCAATAACAACCGGTTGCTTTCCCATAGATGAACGAACATTTATAAGCAAAGCTTCATTTGGCTGAAAATATGCTTTTACATCTGTCCATATAAGCTGTTTTTCCATTGGTTTTATAACAATATCAACTGGTGAATATAAATCATATGCAATTGAGTGTTTTGTCCCTCTTTGTGGCAAAATAATTTCTGCATTTGGGTGTTTTCTTTTTTCTGATATTACAACTTCAAATCCTCTTGTCATTATTCCCTCTCCCATAAAACAATTTTTCCTTCTGACAAAGTCTTTTTAACATCAATTAATCTTTGATTTTCACTTCCACGGAAAGAAAGTTTCATATTTTTTTGTGCTTCTATAAATTGACCGTCAACAAGAACATCAACATAACTTACAATTTCTTTTTGTTTATCATTTAGTTTTTCAAAAAGATGACCTGTCCACATCCAAATTGTCTTATTTGTTTGTTCTTTGATAGCTTTTACTGTGTTAAGCAGTGTATCATCTTTTATTTGGTCCAGTGGTTCGCCACCAAGAATAGAATATCCTGAAACATTATCACTTTTACCAAGGTCAATAAATTTCTGCATTTCTTCTTTTGTAAATTCGTTGCCATAATTATAATCTTGATATTCTTTATTAAAACAACCTGGACAATTGAAATGACAACCGCTCACAAATAAAGTTGTTCTTATCCCAACGCCATTTGCAACATCATATTTTCTTATCTGTGCATAATTCATAATAATAATCCCTTATAAAGCCAATAAAGTATATACCTTTCAGTATATACTTTATTCAGCCAATAGATACCTAGCATTTAAAATTATAAATGCATAACTCTTTCTTTGATTTCCTGTGTTCTGCCTTCGTTCCAGAAGTTTTCACCAAGGTAACCACAAGTTCTTCTTACAACATTCATTCTTGATTTATCACGGTTTCCACAGTTTGGACAATACCATTGAAGGTCATCGTCACAAAGAATTTCACCTTCAAAACCACATTCCATGCAGTAGTCAAGTTTTGTATTCATTTCTGCATACTGAACATTTTCATACATGTATTTGATAAGCGTAAGGATAACTTCTGGGTTTTGTGCAAGGTTTGGCAATTCAACATAGCTTATTGCACCACCAGATGAAATTGGATGGAACTGACTTTCAAATTTAAGCTTTTGGAAAGCGTCTATTTCTTCACCCACGAATACATGGTAAGAGTTTGTAAGATAATTTCTATCTGTAATACCAGGAACTACACCAAAACGTTTTTGTATTGATTTTGCAAAGCGTTCTGTCAAACTTTCACTTGGTGTTCCGTATAAAGCAAATCCAAGACCTGTTTCTTTTTTCCATTTCAATGTGTGTTCTTTTAAGCTTTTCATGATTTCAACAGCAAGTTTTTCACCTTCTGGTGTTGTATGGCTCTTACCGATAAGTGCCATTACACATTCATAAAGCCCAATGTATCCTAATGTAATTGTTGCATAACCGTTTTGTAAAAGTGGATAGATTGGTTCATGCTGTTTAAGGCGTGCAATTGCACCATGTTGCCAGTGAATTGGAGAAACATCACTTGTAACATTTTTAAGTTTTTCGTATCTGAGCATAAGACTTTCTTTACATAATTCAAGTCTATCTTCAAGAATGCTCCAGAATTTATCAATATCACCTTGTGCAGAAAGGCCAGCGTCTGCAAGGTTTAGTGATGTAACACCCATATTGAAACGACCATACCATTTGTATGTGCCTTCTTCATTATTGATTGGTCCTTTGTATGGTGAAAGCCATGCACGACAACCCATGCATCCAAATACATTACCTTCATAGTTTGCTTTCATATGTTTTGCACTGATAAAGTCAGGCATCATACGTTTTGAAACACATACTGCTGCAAGTTTTGTAAGGTCATAATATTTACTATCTTCTCTAATATTGTTTTCATCTGTAACATAAAGAAGTTTTGGGAAAGCTGGAGTAATCCAAGCACCAACTTCATTTTTTATACCCTGTATACGCTGTTCAAGAACTTCTTTAATAAGCATAACAGTTTCTTTTTCATATTCTGGATATTCTGAAATATACATAAATACACTCAAGAATGGGCTTTGACCGTTACTTGTCTGTAATGTATTTATCTGATACTGAATTGTTTGGATACCAGCTTTAACTTCTTCTTTAAGACGTTTTTCAACTGCATCTTCAAGCTGTTCTTGTGTATATTTAAAATCAAAACCATTCCATTCTTCAATAAGCTGTTTTCTGATTTTTTCTTCAGAAATTCTTACAAATGGAGAAAGATGAGCCAAAGAAATTGTCTGTCCACCAAACTGCCCACTTGCAACTTGAGCAATAATCTGTGTTGCGATTGTACAAGCTGTACGGAATGTTTTTGGTTTTTCTATCATTTTACCATTGATAACTGTACCATTTTCAAGCATATCTTTAAGATTGATAAGACAGCAGTTAAATGATGGGTTAAGGTAGTGTCCAAGGTCATGGATATGAATAAGACCACTGTCATGTGCTTGTGCAATATGTGGTGGCAACATCATTCTTTTTGCAATATCTTTTGAAACTTCTTCTGCAACAAGGTCACGCTGTGTAGAAATAAGATTTTCTTGTTTATTTGAGTTTTCCATAAGAGTTTCACGGTTTTCACCTGTTATAAGGCCCATGATTTTATTATCAATTGTATTTCTTTGTCTTTGATATTCTCTTACTGCACGATATGCTTCATAACATTTTGCTGTAAGCATATCTCCACTTTCTACCAATGCTGCATATACATAGTCTTCAATTTCTTTTATTGTAACAATCATTTTATCACATTTGAAATTTTCGCCTATCTTCTTTGCAAGCTCTTCATTAACAATGCCGCTGCCATAACGCATTGCCTTTAATATTGCTTTTTCTATCTTTGTTGGGTCAAATTCAACTTGTCTTCCATCTCTTTTAATTACTACTAGCACGTTCAATACCTTCTTTCGCTGTTTGCATATATATTGTTAAATGTTATATTTTGTCAAAGCCTCCACACTATATATTGGAAGGCATGAATTTATTCTAGCACTATATATTGTGTTTATCAATACAAAATTCAAAAATAATAAAAATTCAGCAAAACAAACAAAATAACAGACATTAAATGTCTGTTATTTAGAATAGGCATAATTTTGTTATTTTCTCTTGACAAAAGCTTTTTTCTTTTTATTAATAGCTTTTTTATTCTTTTTATTAGGTTTTTTTACACTAAAACCAAATGTACCTATCTTTTTGCCTAGTTCAAAATATTGTCCATGTGCATAAGCCATAAGACCTGCTTTTTCAATTTCAAGTCTGCCTTTTTCATCTATAAGGTTTTCATTTACCAAAACTCCAGTAACATCTGCCATAAACATATCATGACTGCCAAGATGAACAATCTGCGTAACTTTACAAGTAAGAGAAATTGGTGTTTCTGATATTGCTGGGCAAGTATATCCTTCCACTTCGTATGGGGTTAAATTCATAGCTTTAAACTTGTCTTCATTTGCCCCAGAACGACAACCACAATAATCAATTTCTTTAACCAATTTTGCTGTTGGCATATTGATTATAAATTCTCCGCTTTCTTTAATTATGTTATAAGAATATCTTTCTGGACGCACACTAATGTATGTTTTTGGAGGTTGGCTGTTTATAATTCCTGTCCATGCAATTGTTATTGCATTTGGTTTTTCTATTGTACCACAAGACACTATTGCAGGCGGTACTGGTGTTAATAATGTGGCACCTGGCCAAGAAATTTTTTTCATATATTTTTTCACCTTGATATTATAAATTACTTATAATATCATACCAAATTTTAATCTGGGATACAATACAAAAATCAATACACTATTTTTACATAAACAAAATATTTAAAATCAAAATTGCAATTATGCCTGGAAGTGATATTACTGTTGCAACAAAAGCTGTAAATGGATTTACTGCTATATAACACCCTGTTATACCAGAAACAAGATTTACAGATAATAGTGCTACAATACCACACATTGCACTTTTAAAGGCTGTTACGATAGGATGTTTTGCTTTTGTAAATGTATAAATTATTGCAAAACCACCAAGTAACATCACAACCAACATAATTTTTGAACTCATTATTTTTCTCCCGACTTCACTATATTTTCTTCAGGAATATATATATATTCCAAATTCTTTAATTTTTTTATAATATAGTCATATTGATGTATAAGCGCTATTCTCTCATATATATTGCTATCTATAAGTCTTTCATCTATTGCCATATTAAAAAAAGTATCATTCCTTTGTATAAGGTATTTACATTCTTCAAGTTCTTTTTTTAGTTCCTCAATTTCTAATTCTTTTTCTGTTTTAACTTTTTTATTGAATAAATTTAACATAACAACCGCCTTTCTGTGTTGTTATTGTTGGTATTTTATATATTTATATTCATAATTTTCCAAAAAAATAACAGCAGATTATAATATCTGCTGTTAAATTTATTCTATTTATTTATAAATTGAAAGTCTATATTGCCTTTCATAATATCACAACCAATAACTTTAACTTTTACATTATCACCAATTGTATATCTCTTTCCTGTAACTGGACAATATAAACGAAAACCTTCTTGTAATATTGGATTTGCCATATCAATAAGAGAAATATGGACAAGACCTTCCACAGTATTTTCAAGTGCAACATACACACCAAAGTTCATAACACTTGTCACTATTCCATCAAATACTTCTCCTATATGCTGTTGCATGTATTCTGCTTTATAAACATCTGTTGCATCTCGTTCTATCTGCATTGCAGCAATTTCTGTATTAGATGACTGTTCTGACGCAGCCTTTGCAAATTTTTCATATTTCTTTTTGATTTTTTCCTTTGGCATACCATTTACTACATCTGTAAGTATACGATGTATTGCAAGGTCAGGATAACGACGAATCGGACTTGTAAAGTGTGCATAGTCATCAAGAGATAATCCAAAGTGTCCTTGTGGCTCTTGAAAATATTTTGCTTTGGACTGAGCACGCAAAACACCGGAATGTACAAACTGCTGTAATGAAGTATTTCTAGTTTTATCAAGAAGTCTTGAAAATGTTGATTGCAAGCTTTCCCCTTTTTTTACATCAAGTTTAAGACCAAATCTTCTAAGATTTTCTTTTAAAGTAAACAATTTTTCTGCATCTGGTTCTTGATGGACACGATAAACAAATGGAACACCAAGTTTTTTGGCAAGATTTGCAGAACAACCATTAGCTAAAAGCATAAATTCTTCAATCATTTTTTCGCTTTCGCCACGTTCTCTTTTTTCTATACCAATAGCTTTTTTCTTTTCATCGAAAATGATATAAGCTTCATCACTTTCAATATCCATTGCACCACGTTGTATACGTTTTTTATTAAGCTTTTCGTAAAGCTCCATAGCAATATTTATGCTTTCATTAACCATAGAGTATTTATCTTTAATTTCTTTAGAAGCTTTTCCAGATAAAATATCATTTATTTCACTATATACGCCTTTCAAACAGCTTTTAATAACAGATTTATAAAAACGATAGCTTTTAACAGTACCATTTTCATCAAGCTGCATATCACAAGTAAATGCAAGTCTTTCTTCATTTGGATTAAGAGAGCAAGCAAAATTTGAAAGTTCTTTTGGCAACATTGGTATAACACTATCCCCAAAATAAATTGAAGTACCACGATTAAATGCTGCCTGATTTACAAAACTTGCAGGTTTTACAAAGTGGCTTACATCAGCAATATGAACACAAAGATTATAACCATTTTCTGTTTTTTCAACTGAAATTGCATCATCTATATCCTTTGTTTTTGCAGAATCTATTGTAAAGATAATTTTATCTGTAAGATTTTCACGGAATTTATATTCTGTTTCCATATTGATTCTGGATACAACTTCATGTACTTCGTTAATAACTTTTTCTTCAAATTCCTGTTCAATTTGTTTTTCTGCAAGAATGAGATTTACAGATTTTTCACTATTATTTATACGTCCTATATTCTCTTTTATTTTTGCAGAAAGATTTCTATGACTTCTACCTCTGCCATATACATCAACGAGAATTACATCTCCTTCTTTAAGCGTTTTCTTTCTGTTTTCAATTGGTAAAGCTAAAACCGGTGTATCTTTAAGAACTGCGTAAAAATTGCCGTGTTCTCTTTCAACACTAGCAACGGCATTTGTTTTTTCTTTTACAATTTCTATAACTTCGCCCTCAAAAGCATGGCGTTTTGAAGGTATTTTTTTAATCTCTACAACATCTCCAACTATACAGCCCATCATAAATTTTCCGGCAACAAAAATATCTTTTTCTATCCCTTCAACCCTTACAAAACCATAATTTTCTGTAAGTTTTACAACTGTACCTTGAAGTGTATCTTTTTTCTTTTCTTTCTTTTTACCATTTGGAGAATTTTTAAGTACAATCATACCATTTTTCTCATCAATGATACCATTATTATACAACTCATCCATTGCAGCAAAAAACTTTTTACTTGCTTTAAATTTTGTTTGTAGTGATTTATATTTTTTAGGACCTTTCTCAAGTTCTTTTATAATTCTTTCTTTTATTGGCATAAATAACCTTTCTTTTGTAGTTTAATAGTAAATATTATGGCTAATTTATAACAAAAAACTCGCCCATAAGGCGAGTTTAAGGCTTTTTGATTATTTTGCAAAGATGCTGATTGCGCTAACAGCAAGTGTTAATACAAAAAATGCAATACCTACAATTTTTGTAAGATGAGCAAGTTTTGCGTCAGCTGTTCTGGATTGCATATCACCGTAAACATCGCTACCACCTGTCATTGCTGCCATACCGTTTGTTTTAGCTTCTTGAGCTATAACTAATAATATTATAACAACACTGCAAAAAATAAGCAGTACACCGCTGATGATTTCCAAGATACCCATTTAACACGACCTCCGTCCTTTGTGTATATGACCTATTTATTATACTATATAGACAAAAATTATGCAAGTTATATTTTATATATTCATTTATAATAAAGCTTTTTTAGCTTTTTTCAATTATAAACTTAACTGTTGCTGAATAACATTATCATCTTTCATAAAACTTCCTGCTGCCGGAATTGTTTTTGTTTTATATTTTGTAATGTTTACAAAATTATCCTCTTGTGCCAATTTAACAGATTTAACAAACTGGTTTTTCTTTAATGTTTGCACTTGTATACCGGCAGAATTTTTTGTTGTTTTTTCTGAAATTTGACTTGTATTAACAACTAATGCACGATTTACTGATGAAATAAATACAATATCTGTATTTTCTGTACAATATATTATATCAACAAGTTTTGCTTTGTCAGAGTAGGCATTTATAAGCTTTTTACGATTTTGTTTTGTTTCATATGATGAAAGCTGAACTTTTGTAGCTTTACCATTATCAAAACAAAATACAACAAATCCTTTATAGTCTTTTGTGTGGATAAGTTTTATTATTTCTTCTCCATCTTCCATAGCAAGCTTAGCAGGTGCAAACTCTCCCATGACACTTGCTTTTGTATCTTCAAACATATTAGCCTTACACTTATAAACTTGATGTTTATTAGTGAAAAACATAAG
>JAHHUD010000024.1 GCA_020024185.1 Oscillospiraceae bacterium
CATCAAATATTAATATTTAATGTTTATAAAAACCAGACTGACACAGCAGAAAGCAGGTATCAGTCTGGTTTTTCTATTATGTTCTGACCTTAAGATTTGACATACTATTTGACAAGTCTTGAAAAGCTTGAATAGGGCAGAATCTTCACGCAACAATAGCTTCAATTATAATAAAATGATATAGTGTAAATAAAATTAGAGTATTTAAATGAAACAAATCCTTTTAGTGAAAGATAATAAATAAATCGTTGCACATCTGACTTGTTTTTTGGAAAATAGGGTTTATACGTAAAAAGTGTTGATACGCAGGTCGATACTCTGAACCTGGTAGAGAATAAATCTATCCATAAGGACATTATCATAGGGTCACCATGCCTTACTCATGATTTGAATTATTTTATTATCTTTATACAAGATAACAAATTCCAATAAAATAAAGTGTACCCCCTGATACAAATGTATGATTACTTGAGGCTTGTGTAACTGTTATAAAGATTTTTAAGAGCGATTTTGCTAATTTTGTATTTATATAATTACTATTCGTAGATGCTACTGCTGATTGGTCATACAAATCAATAATTGTACAGTTATATTGACACTCCTGTTTGGTTGGCACATATAAGTAAAATGTGTTTACCAAACTTTATTTTTGCAGTAAACTTAGAAATTTTGTTTTAAAATATTATCAAATATTTTATGCTTCTTCTCTTCTTCACATATTTTTATAATTATGGTAAGCGTTATGGTTAACGTCAAACTGCCGACACAACATTCTTAAACCAAATATATATTTTTATTATTAGTAACAAATCAATACACCACCAATCAATTTCCTTTGCAAAGAATTCCGTTGCTTTTCAAAATACAAATAGTTTATTGATATGCTAGTTGATAATAACATTACAAAAATAATATTATGACTATTTATTTTCGGGGAATGTGCATAGTATATTAATTTTGCTTTATTAAGTTATAATTCTTACTGCATTTCGTTCTATTCTCATAAACAATAATTCATCACTGATTTATTATAGAATATATTTTTCTAACATAGTCACTGGATTTATTAATCGAAAATTCGCCATGATACATTTTTTTCATAACAATTAAAGAACTATATTGCAAATTTTCATTGATTACTTTTGCAGAAGATTTCATTATTACACTCTCTTTTTCGCCCACAATTATACTAACTTTTGCGGTGTTATTTATAATGGACTCTTTTATAGAATATAGTGAATTTTCCTGCAAAAAAGAAATCATACTCTGCTTTGTAATTTTACATGTATCACGATAATAGTTATCGAATAACTCTTGCTTTATTCGAAGTGATTTGAATTGAAGTTTAGAAAACCACTTATGACGAATCAAACAATAACAAATATTAATCGTTGGTTTAACCATATAATGTGTAAACTTTGAAGGTACAACAAGCGCGCTTTCAACAAGTGCATATCGGCAGATATTTTTACGTAAAGATAGAATTTCAAGTAATATTTGACCACCAAGAGACAACCCACCTATCAATAACACAGATCCGCCAAATTTATCATCTATGAAAGAAATAATTTTCTTCGCATTATCCTCAATGGTTGTAAACTCCATATCACACCCTGCATGGCCATCTAATATTGGAATAATAACATGAAAATCTTTTTCAAGCATTTTTGCTTCTTCGCTATAATTCCACCATGATAAACCTCCACCATGCAAAAGAATAATCACATCTTTATTTAGTTTTCCATATTCTTTGTAATTCATTATTTTTAACCTCTTAGGCAATTTTTGATTTGTGTTTTTTCATATCCATATTATAATAAATTTTAATACATGCCACAATAATAATATGATGATTAATTTTATTTATTGGGTTATCCGGGTGGTACACATTATGAAGTCCGTACTTCAAATCATATATACGCTTTTTAAGTTTGATGCTTGATGTACGTCCTCAATATTGTTTATACAGTGTATGTTGTCTCAAATAGTTTGTAATATATGACCTTGTGATATATCTTTAAATGATAGAGAGAACATTGTTTATACATAACAATGTTATACTTATTTTCTTTATCTAAATAAATTTGTAACAGAAATCATATCAATTATGCTATTAATTTTTTAAATTCTATTCAGTTTGAAAAGTTTTTTCTGTTACCTAATTTTCATCATTTCGTGTTTATATTATTAAATATAGTATAAATGTAATACCATAAATACTAATATAAATGCTTACATTAGCTATGGTGATATGTATCTCGCATTGAGAAAAAAGCCATAGAAATTTTACGTAAAGAAATAGATTTTGAAATTTAATAATTAAAATAAGAAATCACTCCAATAATAAAATGGGGTGATTTTTTGAAGGAAAAAAGATTAATAATTATATGTATTGCGTTTGTTTTTTTTGCATTTTTAATCCAGCTTAATATGGTATCAATAAATATTGACAGTAAATATATTGATAGAGCAGAAAATCAACAATATAAGAATATGGCAATTGATGATTCTCGTGGTGTAATAACAGATATAAATTTTAATAATATCACCAATACAATAACAAACTACAAAACATTAGTAACAGCTTATGATAACGACCTGCAAGATGTATTTAATGCTCTTACTGATAATGATAAAAAAGAGTTCGATAACAATATAAAGTATTATAAAAATTTTCTTGCTCAAATAAAATATCCAATAGAGAATAGAAACTTATATACAACAACACAAAGATACTCTGACTTTAATATTGCACAGCACCTTATAGGATATGTAGACTCAGAAGGTAATGGCGTGTCGGGTATGGAACGTGTTTTCAATGAAGAATTAAAAAATGCTAATAAGATTAAGAGTTTGCGTGCAAATATCAATGGATATGGACAGATTATTTCAATAGAAGAACGGACGGAAGGTGATAACGCTACACTATTAGCGTTAACAATTGACAATACAATTCAAAGACTAGCGGAGGGAATAGCAAAAGAATATATTCCAAATGGCGCTATTGTTATTATGGAAAGCAAAACAGGAAAAATAAAAGCAATGGCGTCAACTCCGTTTTATAATGCAAATAATGTGAGCTTAGCGTTGAAGCAGCAATATTCACCATTATTAAATAAAGCACTACAATCTTATGAAGTAGGTAGTGTTATAAAACCTTTATGGGCATCTGTTTTTTTGGATAACGGATATAGTAAAAATCAAAGTTATAATTGCACAGGTACAATAGAGGTGAATGGACATGAATATCATTGTGCAAATAATACTGCACATGGAGAAGTTAATATGGAAGATGCACTTAAAGTTTCATGTAACTGCTATTTTATAAATGCACAAATAAATAGTAAAGAATTTTACTTTAGACAAATGGCTAAGAGTATGAATTTTGGTGATAGCTTATATTTGACAAGAGATTATGGGACAACATCAGGGTATTTTCCTACATTAGAAGAGCTTGATAATATAGGGCAACTTTCAAGTATAAGTTTTGGTCAGGGTAAAATGCTGTTATCGCCAGTTCATGTTGCGGCATATATGAATATCTTTGCTAATAATGGAGTATATATATATCCTCAGGTAGCACAAGGAATATATAATGCTGAAACTAAAGAGCTTATAACAAATCTATATAATTATAGTGAAAAAAGAGTTGTAGATGAAAAAAATTCAAATGATATAAAAAATATGCTTAAAACCGTTGTTGAAGAAGGTGCAAGGGGGAGAGCATGTCCAGAACATCTATCTGCTGGAGGAAAGACGGGAACAGCACAAACAGGACGATATAATGAAAATGGAAGTGAAATTTTGAATGCATGGTTTTGTGGATTTTATCCATTTGATAATCCTAAATATACAATTTGCATCATGTTGCATAATGGAGGAGAAAGCACATATACAGCGGCGCCGATATTTAAAAAATTATGTGATAGCTTGTATTATTTAATATAAAATCAATAAAAAATAAAATCAAAATCCCTCCAAAATGAATTATCATCTTAGAGGGATTTATATTATTTCAATCATATTCAATTTTTTGTTATCTATATACATGATTTGCAAATATCAGTCAACTTAAACTTTTATATATTAGATATATCATATATCTTTTAAAATTTATTCCTACCTTTTTATTATATATTATAATTTAATAGAAAATATGATAATAAAACATTTAATATGTATAGAGATAGAGAGTTACTTTCTTTACAATAACACTGTATCAAATAATTGTTTATTCTATTGTTTTCTATAAATTCAAACTTGTCATTTTAAAGTTGCTGATTTATAGAAGTACTTTGTTGGTATTTTTATATATTTAATTACTAAGCCTTTATTCAAGTTAGTATTTTCTGTCTTATAAACACCAATTTTTGCAAGTTGTATAATAGATGATATTTCTAAAAAGTTTGTTATATATTGATTAGTATTAAATTTTTAACATATAGAATAGACTATAATCAATTCAATTCATGCTTTTTTGGAGATACGCAATCTTCTATCAAAGCCCATATTTTCAGTCATATAATCTATATGTTTTGTGCTACAAGAGCTTTCTTCAATTTCCATTGGTATCACCACTTTCTGTTCTTTTTCTTGTCTATAATATAGCACGTAAATAACAATAATGCAAGTAAATAATAATGCTGTAAATTTGTGTAAAATAAATATTGACTTATATACATAAAAGATGTAAAATGGTAAATGTGAGAATGTAAAAAGCGATAAAAGGGAATAACAATAACAGTATTTTACAGAGATAAGTCGGTTGGTGAAAGACTTAATTTACTCTATTGAGAGCCACCCTTTTGCTCAAGGCGAAATAAGTCTTGCGTGAATGCAGCGTTAATGCATATAAAGAGATACACTATCAGTAATAGTGTATAATTTGGGTGGTACCACGGTTTGTATAATCGTCCCTTGGATTTTATCCAAGGGATTTTTGTTTTTTATAAGCTCATAACCAAATAAGTGTAAAATATTATTTTATAAATCTATTAAGAGGTGAATGTAAAATGGAATGGACATCATTGAACGACCTTAGAGAGAAATATCTCTCTTTCTACCAAAAGAAAGGACATAATAGACTTGGTTCTTTCCCACTTATCCCACAAGACGATAATAGTTTGTTGCTTATAAACTCTGGTATGGCTCCACTTAAAAAATATTTTATGGGACAAGCTACAATGCCAGGAAATCGTGCAACAACTTGTCAGAAATGTATAAGAACTCCAGATATTGAAAGAGTTGGTATCACTGCACGTCATGGCACTTTCTTTGAAATGCTTGGTAACTTCTCTTTTGGTGATTATTTTAAAGAAGAAGCTACAACATGGGCATGGGAATTTCTTACCGAAGAATTACAGATTCCAAAAGAGTTGCTTTATGTTACAGTATACGAAGAAGATGATGAAGCATGGGATATTTGGGTAAACAGAAGAGGTGTTGACCCAAGCCATATGAAACGTATGGGTAAAGAAGATAACTTCTGGGAAATTGGTTCCGGTCCATGTGGTCCATGTTCTGAATTGTATTTTGACCGTGGGGAAAAATATGGTTGTGGTAGCCCAGACTGTGGTGTAGGCTGTGAATGTGACAGATTTATTGAAATTTGGAACCTTGTTTTCACACAGTTTATATCAGATGGCAAAGGTCACTATGAAAAAATGGCAAAAGGTAATATTGATACAGGTATGGGGCTTGAAAGACTTGCCTGTGTAATGCAGGGTGTTGACAATATGTTTGAAGTTGACAGTATTGCAAATGTTATCAAAGAAGTTGAAAAAATCTCCGGTGTAAAATATAAAGAAAATGCTAAAACAGATATTTCTGTTCGTGTTATAACAGACCATATCAGAAGCACAGTATTTATGATTTCTGATGGTGTTATCCCAAGTAACGAAGGAAGAGGCTATGTTCTTCGTCGTTTGCTTCGTCGTGCTGCTCGTCATGGAAGAATGATTGGTATCAAAGGTATGTTCCTTAATGAACTTTGTGACACAGTTATAAAAGAAAGTAAAACAGCATATCCAGAATTAGAAGAAAACAGAGAATATATTAAAAAAGTTATTCTCACAGAAGAAGAACGCTTTAATAAAACAATTGACCAAGGTATGAGTATTCTTTCTGGTCTTATTGATAATATTGAAAAAACAGCTACAAACGCAAAAGAAAAAATACTTTCTGGTATTGAAGCATTTAAACTTAATGATACATTTGGTTTCCCATTTGACCTTACAAAAGAAATCTTGGAAGAACATGGTATTGGTATTGATGAAGATGGATTTAGAAAACATCTTAAAGAACAAGCTGACAGAGCAAGAGAAGCTCGCAAAAAGAATAATAATGTAAGCTGGGCTGATGATTTGTTTAAATCTCTTGAACTTAAACCAACAGAATTTTTGGGATATACAGAAATGCAATCAGATTGTAATGTTATTGCTATTGCATACGATGGAGAATTCTGTGATGTTGTTTCTGTTGATGATGAAGCAAAGGAAGATGTTCTTGTAGTTCTTGATAAAACACCATTTTATGCAGAAGCAGGTGGTCAGGTTGCTGATACAGGTATTATTGAAACAGAAACAGCAACTTTGAGAGTTCTTGATTGTCGAAAAACAGGCAAAGGTTTCTATGTGCACACATGTACACTTGAAAAAGGTTTTGTAAAAGTAATGACAAAAGCAAAAGCTACTGTTGATGCCGAAATGAGAAAAGCTATTATGAGAAATCACTCATCTGCTCACTTATTGCAAGCTGCACTTAGAGAAGTATTGGGCAGTCATGTTCATCAGTCTGGCTCTTATGTTGACAGTGAAAGAATGCGTTTTGACTTTACACACTTTAACGCTTTGACAAAAGAAGAAATTGAAAAAATCGAAATGCTTGTTAACAGAGCAATACTTTCAGCAATGGACGTAACAGTTAAAGAAATGTCTATTGATGAAGCTAAGAAAACAGGGGCAATGGCACTCTTTGGTGAAAAATACGGCGATACAGTTAGAGTTGTTAAAATGGGTGACTTCTCCACAGAACTTTGTGGCGGTACACATGTAAATAATACAGCACATCTTGGTTTGTTTAAAATTATTTCTGAATCCAGTGTTGCTGCAGGCGTAAGAAGAATTGAAGCTGTAACTGGTGCAGGTGTGCTTAAACTTATTGACGATAAGCAAAAAATTATTGATGATTCTGCAAAGAGCCTTAAACTTGCAAATGGCAATGAACTTGCAACAAAAGTTTCTGCAATGGTTCTTGATACAAAAGTTATGCAGAGTGAAATAGACCATCTCAAATCTGAAATTGCAAAAAATCAGATTAAAGGCTTATTTGAAAATCCAATAGAAGTTGCTGGTATAAAAATTTATACAGGTTTCTTTGGTGGTACATCAAGTGATGCACTTAGACAGATGGGCTTTATGGTTAAAGATAAAGACGAAAATGCTGTTGCAGTTCTTTGCGGTGAATCAGAAGGAAAGGTTACAATTGCTGCTGCTTGTGGTAAAACAGTTATTGAAAGAGGAATTAAAGCAGGTGTTCTTGCTAAAAATGTAGCTGCTATTACTGGTGGTTCTGGTGGTGGAAAACCAGACTTTGCTATGGCTGGTGCAAAAGATATAACAAAAGTGGATGAAGCTTTGGCACAAGTACCACAAATCATTAAAGAAATGTTATAATATATAAATTAAATATTTGATTTAATGTACAATCTGCCGTATAATATTGATATACGGCAGATTGTTTTTATTAAAATAAAAAGAAAGAGAGAACGAAAGATGGATTGTCTATTTTGTAAAATAATTAATAAAGAAATACCATCAAATATCGTATATGAAACAGATGATGTTTTAGCATTTTATGATATTGCACCACAAGCACCTGTTCATATTGTAATCATACCAAAACAACATATATCATCGCCAGCAGATATAACAGAAGAAAATTGTAATATTTCTGGAAAAATGTTTTTGGCTGCAAGTGAGATTGCAAAAAAATTAAATCTAGAAAATGGTTTTCGTATAGTATCAAACTGTGGAGAGGATGGCGGCCAAACTGTACAGCATTTGCATTTTCATTTACTTGCAAAAAGAAGTCTTGCATGGCCTCCAGGTTGATGAAAACAATAGATAGACCACTTGCTATAATAGGATATACATTTTTTATAATTGCAAGTTTATCTTTATCAATGCCAAAGGAATATTTGTATATTCTTTTGGCATTTCTTGTTGTTTTGGGGATAATCCATTATTTTACAATAAAAAAATATACAAAATATATTTTACTTATTACAATCACTTGTTTTATTGCTGTCATATACACATATACATATATTCCACTACATCAAAGAGAAATAGATAAAATACCAACACACTTAAAAGAGTATACGGGATATGTATATGAGATAAATAATAAAGAAAATACATATTATAATATAGTAATTTTAGATGAAGATTTAAAAGAAAATTTTACAGTTTCTGCAAGATATACAAATAAATTAAATATTGGTGATGTGGTTAAGATAAAAGGGAAATTTTCGCCTTTTAAAGCAGATAAATATGTGTACTCTAACTATGCCAAAAATATAAAAGGGAATTTATATATAAAAGAACTGAAAGTTAATAACCATATAAAAATTTCTTCAATATTTTATAATACGCTAAAAGTAAAAAAACTTTTATTAGAAAATATAAGACAATTATATTCAGGGAAAGAAACTTCAATAGTTAGTGCTATTGGATATGGAGATAAACATTTATTATCAGCGAAAACTAAAAGTTTGTTTACCTCAGCAGGAATAACGCATACATTAGTTGTATCTGGTTTTCATATTGCAATGATTATAGCTGCACTTACTAAAATATCAAGTTTTATACCTGTAAATAAGAAAATAAAAAATGTGCTCATATCAGTTTTTATAGTCATATTTATGTACATAATAGGTTTTACACCTTCAATTATAAGAGCAGGTATGATTGCCGTGGTTGTTTTGATATTATCCAGTTTTAAAAAAGAGCAGGATACTATTACAACTTTATCTATAATTGGATTTCTTTGTGTGCTGCAAAACCCATATCTTTCAAGAGATATTGGTGCTATGTTATCATATAGTGCAAGCGTGGGACTTGTTTTATCAAACTTATGGCTTAGAGATAAAGACTATACAAAAACAAAGAAAAATATAATTGCAAATATTACGGTGATTTTATTTACTATGCCGGTGCTTGCACTTGCAGGAATGAATATAACAATATTATCGCCTATCTATAATCTTATATTTATGCAGGCTATTGGTGTTATTTGTGTTTTATCTGTTGTAACACCGATATTAAACTTAATACAAATCTTTACACCAATAACAAAACTATTAGTGTTTATAAATAAATCTATAATAAATGCTTTTATAGCAATTTTAGAATTTATTGACAAGTATATGAACTTTACACTTATAAATTTTGCACATCCAATATTTATGACAGTGTTGTTTATAAGTTTATTTTCTATGTTTGTTTCAATGTTTATATTTAGACAGAATAAAATTCGCAAAATATTTATTGTTTTTGTTTTTATTGTGACATTAATATGTTATAATCTATTAAACTATAATATGGTATCAATTACTGCATTTGACTCTGGCAGAGAAACTTCTTTTCATATCTCAGCAAGAGGCAAAGAATATCTAGTGTTATCAGAAATAATAAGTTTAAATGATGCAAAAAGACAGCTATTATCAGTGAATTCTTCAAAATATGAAAAGATATATTACTGTACTAAAGATTTTAATAAATATATAGATTTAAATGATATTTCAAAAGATGAAGTAAATGTTAGTCATTCAAATAAATATGATGAAGATATATTTAAACTTGTTAGTGACATCAGTAAAGATAAAAAAGAATATACGATTTCAGTTTCAGATTGTAATATAAAATTTGGGCATGGTAATGCAGTTGCAAGTGATAAAATAGAATATTATTTCCTTGGAAATGATATTCCAGGAAATATAGATGCACAAAATATCTACTTTTTTGGAAATATGCCAAACTGGATAAATGTTGATAATGTAAATCAAATAAATTCAAATTTAAAGATAAAAATAAATTTGAAAACTGGAAAACATAAAGTTGTAAGGGATGTGTTTAACTTTGGCTACTAGCTATAAAATAGAAAATAAAGAGTTGCAGAATGTGTGGCTTGTACTTTCAAAAGACAGTTTTGTTTGTCAAGACAACTTGAACATAATTTTGAGAATTGCAGAAAATAACGGAATAGATAGTGAAAGTATAACATATTTTACATCTGCTAAATTTGATATAGATGAAATGAATGACCTTGCCAAGACAGTAAGTTTTTTTGGAGATAGGCTTATTGTTTTAAAAGATTTTAATATATCAGATTTATCTGAAGAATATATAGAAAAAATTTGTGATAATATAAACGATTGTCAAGGAACTCATTTTGCTATTGTTCTTACCTATGATGATGACAAGTCTATAAATGCAAAAAAATATACAAAGTTAATAGAAACAGCCCAAAATAATGGTATTGCAAATATCATAAGAGAAATTGATGAAAAATTTCTTATTGAACTTATATTTGAAAAAGCAAAAAGTCTTGACACCACAATAGAAAAAGAAGTGGCAAGATATATTATTCAGTCAGTTGGTAAAAACGCAAATCTTATAGTTCACGAAGTTGAAAAATATGCAGCAGCGTGTAACTATACAAAAATAGATAAATTAATAGTAGATTCTATAGGTGTTAAAACACTTGAAGCAAAGATATTTGATATAATAGATTTTATATGTGATAAAAAGCCAGTGAAAGCATTGGAAAATTTAAATTTGTTATATTCACAAGGAACAGATGAGATTGCTGTTTTAGGTGCACTTTCTACATCTTTTATAGATATACACAGATGTAAAATGGCAAAAAGTAAAGGATATAACTTTAAGACAGTTCACAATGATTTTGAAAAACGTTCTCACGAATACAGATATCAAAAAGCTATGGCTAATTCCAATAAGTTTACAGAAAAAGCATTGGAGGAAATTATAGAATTAATGCTGAAAACAGATATATCTCTAAAAAGTACATCAATTGAAAAAAGACAGCTTATAGATATTTTGATAACACAAATAATTGTTAAAGGAATGGCTGTCTAATGGAAAAAATTAAAGTTAATCAAATTGTTGTAGTTGAGGGGAAATACGATGCAATAAAGCTTGATAGTATTGTTGATGGTATAATTATTGCAGTTAATGGTTTTTCTATATTTAAAGATACAGATAAAAAAATCTTATTGAAAGAATTGGGAAATAAAAATGGTATTATTCTTATTACAGATTCTGATACAGCCGGATTTAAAATAAGAACATATATACAAAATATCTGTAAAAATGCTGAAATTATAAATGTTTATATTCCTCAAATAAAAGGAAAAGAGTCAAGAAAATCTGCGCCATCAAAAGAGGGGACACTTGGTGTAGAAGGTATAAATAAAGATATTTTACTAAGATGTATTGAGCAAGCCGGTGTAACATTCAGTGGAACACAACTTATAAATAAGTCAAATTTAACATATCTTGATTTATTTGAACTTGGATTATCTGGTACTGATAATTCATCGAAAAATAGAGATAAAGTGTGTAAAGCAATTGGTATACCAAATAAATTATCAAAAAAATCATTTTTGGAAGTATTAAACAGAATGACAGATAAACAGCAATTACAGGAAATTTTATATGGTGAAAAAAACTAAAAATATATTTAATAAATATATTTTTATATGGAAATAAGTATTATATATTTTATTATTGCCAATCATATACACAAATAATATTAATGGAGGTTAACTATGAAAGGTTTAATTCATATTTATTGTGGTGATGGGAAAGGGAAAACAACTGCGTCAATAGGACTTGCTGTTCGTGCAGCAGGATATGGCATGAAAATTGTTTTTACACAGTTTATGAAAAATAATAGCTCCAATGAGCTTAAAATTCTTAAACAAATAGATAATATTAACATGATTTTTTGCGATAGAGAATTTGGTTTTGTATGGAATATGACGGAGCAGGAAAAAGAAGACGCAAAAAAAGAATATACAAAACAATTTGAAAAAGTAATAGATTATGCAGTAAAAAATGATTGTGATATGCTTGTAATGGACGAGTTTATGTCTTGCTTTGAATTACAGTTTATAGATAATAGAAAAGCATTGGAGTTTTTGAAAAATAAACCTGAAAAACTTGAAATTATTCTCACAGGGAGAAACCCTTCAGATGAGCTATGTGAAATAGCAGATTATATAACTGAAATGAAAAAAATAAAACATCCATTTGATAATGGAGTAAATGCAAGAAACGGAATAGAAATGTAATAAAAAAGGTAGGCACAAATGTGTCTACCTTTTTATTATTATAAATAGAATAACAAATCTGTATAATCAGGAGTTGGCCAATCTTCTTTTGGCATTTTACCTTCCAGTATATCAACCTTATTTCTTAAATTATAAAGGTCTGTGTGCAAAGCATTATACATTGCTTTTGCTTTTTCTTCTATTTTTTCAATACTATTAGCAGTATTATGAGATTTTTCTAACTTATGAGTTAATTCTGAAATTTCATCAACAAGAGTAGAAATTTCTTTTTGTCTGCTAATTGAAGTCTGGGATGTTATTCCGGATTTAATTCCAAAATGATTATATTTTGCAAGTTTACCTAAATATTTTATGCCAGCAGGAATGTATAATCTATTAACCATTTCTAATGCGGTATTAAGTTCTACATTAACTGTTTTAATGTAGTTTTCATATAAAATTTCATATCTTGCAATACATTCACTTTTGCTGTATGTTTTGGATTTTTCAAAAAATTCAATATTTTCAGGTTTTGTTATTACAGGGATTGCATCAATAGTACTTTTTATATTGGGCAAGCCTCTTTTTTCAGCTTCTTTAACCCATTCTTCAGAATAACCATTTCCGTTAAATATAATACGTTTATGATTTTTGTAAGTGTCTGCAACAATTTCATAAGCTTTTTTAATTTTATCATCAGCACCGCTTAATTGATTTGCAAAATCCTCCATTGTGACTGCAATCATAGAATTTATTACTGTGTTTACAAACCCTATAGGTTGAGAAGAACCTACCATACGAAATTCAAATTTTGAGCCGGTGAAAGCAAAAGGTGAGGTTCTGTTTCTGTCATTTTCATCAAGGTCAAACATTGGCAATACTTCTGCGCCAAGATTCATTTTTTTGTGATGTTCTATTTCAGTTGATGTTATTTCACCATTAGATATTTTTTCTAATATATCTTGAATATACTCGCCAAGATAGATGGAAATTATAGCTGGAGGTGCTTCATGTGCTCCTAATCGATAGTCATTTCCACTTACAGCAGCAGATAGACGCAATAAGTCAGCGTGTTCGTCAACGCCACGTATAAATGCAGATAGTGTTAAGAGAAATTTTATATTACTTTCAGGATTTGAACCAGGATTTAACAAATTTTCTCCAGTATCTGTTGCAAGAGAATAGTTGTTGTGTTTACCACTGCCATTGATACCGTTAAAAGGTTTTTCAGCTAAAAGGCAGGCAAGGTCATGTTTTACAGACATTTTACGCAATACGTCCATAACAATCTGGTTGTGGTCACAGGCAATATTTGCATCACTGTATACACACGCAATTTCAAATTGGCCAGGAGCAACTTCGTTATGCTCTGTTTTAGCAGGTACACCAAGTTGCCAAAGTTTTTTGTCAACTTCACGCATATAATCTCTTACACGTTCTTTTGTACTGCCATAATAATGAGTGCCCATTTCTTGACCTTTAGGAGGTTTAGCACCAAAAATTGTACGGCCTGTAATTTTAACATCAAGACGATTGGAGTAGAATTTTTTATCAATAAGAAAATATTCCTGTTCAGCTCCGACTGTTGGTTTAACAGATTTTACATCATTATAACCAAGTAGGTGTAATACTTTTAGAGTTTGTTTTCCAACAGATTGGGAAGAACGGATTAGTGGTGTTTTTTGGTCAAGAGCTTCACCTGTAAAAGCACAAAATGCTGTTGGAATATACAATGTAGTATCAATGATAAAACAGGGGCTTGTAACGTCCCAAACAGTATATCCTCTTGCTTCAAATGTAGAGCGTAATCCACCAGAAGGAAAACTTGACGCGTCACTTTCGCCTTTGGCAAGCAATTTCCCAGAGAATTTAATAATTGGCTTTCCATTTTCATCATTGCCATCTAAAAAACTATCATGTCTACCACTGTTTGTTCCGGTTAAAGGTGAGAACCAGTGAACATAATGAGTTGCACCTTGTTCCATTGCCCAATTTTTCATTGCATCTGCAACTTCGTCAGCAACATCTGAATTCCAACCTATGCCTTCTTCTTTTATTTTTCTAACAGCCTCATAAGTATTTTTGGATAGTCGTTCTTTCATAACACAATCATTAAATACTTTTGAGCCATAAGATTCTTCAAATTTGAACATAACATTTCCTCGCTCGAATAATAAATATAACAATGAACATGTCTGTAATAATATCACTTTTTACAAAATCTATCAATAATTTTTGTATTAATTGTATAAATACATAAAAAACATGTCAAGAATTAGAAAAGATGATATTAATTTTATGATATTGACCAAAAATAAACTGTTAATAGCTAAAATAAGGTTGATATAATGTATTTATAATTATATAATATAAGGTACGAGTAAATTTAGTATTATACAAATTTATGACAGAGGTATTGATATGAATTATAAAGTTGATAAGTTTTATAAAGAACTTAAAGGCAAGAAAGTTGCTTTTATTGGTGCAGGTGTTAGCCATAAGCAACTTATTGAAATATTTGCTCAAAAGGGAGCGATAGTAACTCTTTGTGATAAAAAAGAACTAGAAGATTTTGGGGAATATGCAGATACATTAAAAAAATTAAATATAAATTTATCTTTGGGAGAAAACTATCTTGAAGGATTGAAAAATCAAGATTTAATAATGAGAACTCCTGGTTTTGAATATTATACAAAAGAACTACAAGCAGAACTTAATAAAGGTACAGAGGTTAGTAGTGAAATGGAATTATTCTTTAAACTTTGTCCGTGTAAAATTTATGCTGTTACTGGTTCTGATGGAAAAACAACAACAACCAGCCTTATAGCCAAAATGCTTGAAGAAAGTGGAAAGACAGTGCATCTTGGTGGAAATATTGGAAAAGCTTTGCTGCCGGTGATTGAACAAGTTAATGAAGACGATGTTGCTGTTGTAGAATTATCAAGCTTTCAACTTATCTCTATGAAACAATCTCCAGATGTTGCTGTTGTTACAAATGTTACACCAAATCATCTTGACCATCATAAAGATATGCAAGAATATATTGATGCAAAACGAAATATTTTGCTGTATCAAAAAGAAAATTCAAAAGCTGTGCTTGGATACGAAAATGAAATTTCAAGAGGAATGACAGCTGATGTTGTTGGAAAAGTAAGATATTTTACAAGATTGTCACAAATAGATAACGGCTCATTTATTGATAGTGAAGGATATCTCACAATAGATGGAAAACAAATAGTACATCAAGATGAAGTTGCACTTCGTGGATTGCATAATTTAGAAAATATTTTAGCAGCATTTTGTGCAGTTGAAGAAGATGTATCATTTGATATTATGAAAAAAGTTGCAAAAGAATTTAAAGGTGTTGAACATAGAATTGAACCAGTTAGAACTATTGATGGAGTACAGTGGTTTAATGATTCTATTGCATCAAGCCCAACAAGAACTATTGCGGGACTTAAGGCATTTGATAAAAAAATATGTATTATTGCTGGTGGTTATGATAAAAATATACCTTATGAACCTTTGGCAAAACCAATATTGGACCATGTAAAACTTCTTGTTGTTATGGGACAAACAGGACCAAAAATAGAAAAAGTTGTGAGGGAACACAAGGACTTTGCTGATAGCAATATTAAAATTCTTCATGCAGATAGTATGGAATCTGCTGTTAAAATTATGAAAGAAAATACCGCAGCCGGTGATATAGTAAGTCTTTCTCCAGCTTCAGCAAGCTTTGATATGTATCCAAATTTTGAAATAAGAGGCAAGCATTATAAAGAATTGGTTAATAAATTATGATAATAAATGCTTTACAAAACATAGAGAAATTTGAAAATATAGCATCAAATTCTGATTTTTTAGGTAAAAAGATTTATACAGAATATTTATCAAAAAAAGATGTAGATATTAGCTCTTTTTATATAATTGATGATGCTGTTTTTATGTTGTCTGGCAATAATATAACATTAACAGGAACTGTTACAAAAGAAAATCTTGAAGAAATTATAGTTTTTTCATCATTTTTAGGAGCGAAAACTATTGAATCTCAAATATTAAATTTACCACTAGAAATCGAAATGAAGTTGTTTTTAATGGAGTATAATAGTTTTCCAAAAGAGACAGATTATAATATTGAGATAAATAAAGATATTTATTCTTTTGCAAATTTCTGTTGTACAAATTTTCAAAGTATATCGTTTGATATGGTGTATTCAAGTTTTGCCAGAAAAGTTAATAAAGGATTATCGAATATATATTATATTAAAGATAACATAAAAATTATTTCTGGCGCAGTTTCAACTAAATATGATGAAAATACAATATATATAACATTTGTAAGTACTAAAGCAGAGAATAGAAAAAATGGATATGCCCAAAATGTTATAAATTATATTACAACACATAATAAGGATAAAAATATTTTGCTGACCTGTGAATATAAATTGAAAAACTATTATGAGAAAATAGGGTTTAAAAATATTGATACAATAAAAGTTTATAGTATAAAATAATAGTGAATAATAAGAGGAATGAAAAATGATAAAAAATTTTTTTGATGTAAGTGATGAAATGCTTGCGATTGATAAAGAAGTTATGGAGCTTTGTGCACCGTACTTTAAAAAAATCGAAGAAATACAAGAATATAACCAGCTTAAAGTTTTGAAAGCTTTTAAAGAAAACTATATTTCTGCACAGCATCTTGTTGGTACAACAGGTTATGGATATGATGATAAAGGCAGAGATGGTCTTGATAAATTATTTGCAGACATTGTTGGTGCAGAAGATGCTTTGTGCCGTCATAACTTTATGTCTGGTACACATACACTTACAGTTGCTCTTTTTGGAGTTCTTCGTCCTGGCGACACTCTTATGTGTGCAACAGGTAAACCTTATGATACGCTTTTGGGTGTAATAGGAATAGATGGTTCTGATAATAATTACGGCTCACTTAAAGATTATGGTATAAAATATCAACAAGCAGATTTGCTTGAAAACTCTGAACCTGACCTTGAGAAAATAAAAGAACTTGCAAAAACATCAAAAGTATGTCACATTCAAAGAAGCCGTGGATATGCAACCAGAAAAGCATTGAGTCTTTCTCAAATAAAATCAATTTGTGATGCTGCGAAAAAAGGCAACCCAGATATTATTATTACAGTTGATAACTGCTATGGCGAATTTACTCAAATTAAAGAACCTTGTGAATATGGTGCAGACCTTATAATTGGTTCTCTTATTAAAAATCCAGGTGGTGGTATTGCTCCAACAGGCGGTTACATAGCAGGCAGAAAAGATTTAGTAGAACTTTGTGGTCATCGTCTTACTGCTCCTGGCACAGGCAGAGAAATTGGTTGTACAATAGATGTGCTTAGAGATATGTATCTCGGACTATATTTTGCTCCGATGGTAACTGCAAATGCCATTAAAACAAGTATTTATGCGTCTTGTCTTTATGAAAAAATAGGATTTAAAACAGAACCACATTATACAGAAGATAGAAATGATATTATTACTTCCATAGCAGCTGAAAATGCAGAAAATGTTATTGCAATTTGCCAAGCAATTCAGCACATGAGTCCTATTGATAGCTTTGCAACTCCAGAACCTTATGCAATGCCTGGATATGATAGTGATATTATTATGGCTTCAGGCTCATTTACAATGGGGTCTTCAATAGAATTAAGTTGTGATGCACCAATTCGTGAACCATATACTACATTTATGCAAGGTGGAACAACATTTGAAGCATCTCGTGCTGCAGTTCTTGTTTCAGCACAAAAAGTAAGAAAATAACTAAACAAAAAAGCTCTTATGAAATATAATCATAAGAGCTTTTGTTTATTAGATTTTAAAAAGAGTTTTTGCATTTTGACAAGTTTGGGAAATAACATCGTCTTTTGTGATTTCAAGTTCATCAGCTATTTTTTGTGCAACATAATGAAGAAGAGAAGAATCACATCTTTTTCCTCTAACCGGTTCTGGAGCCATATATGGACAGTCGGTTTCTATAAGAAGCTTATCAAAAGGTACAACTTTAAGTGCTTCAAGAGATTTTCTTGCATTTTTAAATGTTACAACACCTGTAAAACCAATATAAAAACCCATATTAACCAGCTCTTTACAGCTTTCGGCACTTCCAGAATAACAGTGGATAACACCTTTTATTTTACCACTATATTCTTTTAGAATTTCTAAAGAATCTTGCATAGCTTCTCTTATATGAATAATTACAGGCATATTAAGTTTAACAGCCAAATCCAACTGTTCAATAAATATTTTTTTTTGCCAATGAGGCTCAGGTGCGTCATCATAGTGATAATCAAGACCTATTTCCCCAATAGCACGACATTTTTTATCTTGTGCAAGTTCTTCAATTTTTTTAATATCTTCATCAGTTACACCGTCTGCATCAAGAGGGTGGATACCAGCACTAAAGTACATAAAATCACATGATGAGGATTGTTTTTGTGCGATTGAAGATGTTAAAACATCGCTACCACAGTTCATAAGATAGCCAACATTACTATCTACTAGATGCTGCATAAGTTCATCATAGTCATCGTTAAAAGCTGCATTATTATAATGACTATGACTATCAAAAATTTTATTCATAAATATTTTCCTCTAAAAAAGCCCCTGTGGATAATACAGAGGCTTTTAATTTATAAATCATTTATCCAATTCTGCTACCAGCTTTAACACAATCATCAACAAAAACAACTTTTGCTGCATCACCATGGTCAGCTGCAAGAATCATACCTTCACTTACAACACCACGCATTTTTCTTGGTGCAAGGTTTGCAACGATAATAACTTTTTTGCCAATCATTTGTTCTGGAGTATACCATTGTGCAATACCAGAAAGAATTGTTCTTTCTCTTTTACCATCAAAAATTGTAGATTTGAGAAGTTTATCAGATTTTGGCAATTTTTCACAGTGTCTAATTTCGCCGACTACTAAATCAACTTTTGCAAAATCATCAAAAACAATTTCTGCTTTTTCTTCAACTTCTTGAACTTCTTCAATAACAGGAGTAGCAGGTTTTTCAGCAACAGATTTTTTTGCTTTTTCCTCTTCTTCGATAAGCTTTAATTCTTTTGCTATATCGATACGAGGGAAAATAACATCACCTTTTTGAACTTTAACTGTTGTTTTGTAACCAAATTTAAGATTTTCAAATTTAAGGTCATCTTCTGTAAATCCGAGTTGAGCAGAAATTTTTGGAGTTGTGCTTGGCAAATAAGCTTGGAGAAGCGTAGTTGCAAAACGCAAAGATTCAACAAGATTATAAAGAACACATGCAAGACGTGGTTTATTTGACTCATCTTTAGCAAGAACCCAAGGTGCAGTTTCATCAATATATTTATTTGCTCTTTGAATAACTTTAAAGATTTCTTGTAAAGCTTGTGGGATACTGAGAGCATCCATATAATTAGTAACTTTTTCTTCAAGATTGTT
>JAHHUD010000025.1 GCA_020024185.1 Oscillospiraceae bacterium
AAATAAATTATTTAAGTATATTGCCTAAATATAAGTATTTATGAAATTATATTTGAGAATTTGTATGTAGGAGTAAAATAATATAATTAAAAAACTTTAAAATTACATAAATATATGTTATTATATAATATTATAATATACTGAATAACTATTTAATTTACATATATCAACGAGGTGGTAACACTATGGATTTTCCTAAAGCTATTTCATCATTTATAAATATTATTAACACCATAGAAATATGGGATATTATTGATGTTATGATAGTTACGTTTGTAATTTATCAGGCACTTACAATAGCAAGAAAAACAAGAATGGCACAGCTTTTAAAAGGGCTTGCAGTGTTGATTGCAGTATATTTTTTCGCTGCAAGAATGGGGCTTAAATCAGTTGTATTTATATTAAATAATCTTTTACAGTTTGGTTTTATAGCAATTATAGTTGTATTTCAACCAGAAATCAGAAGAGGGTTGGAGCAAGTTGGGAGAACAAATATATTCTCTTTGGCAATGTTTCAGAAAAAAACAGCCGATGAGGAAGAAATTGAACAGTTGAGAAAAACAATATCAGCCATATGTGATAGTGCAAAAAGTATGAGTGAATCACATACAGGTGCGCTTATGATTATGGAGAGATTTTCTAATTTAAGCGATATAAAAAGAACAGGTACAGTTGTAAATGCTGATATAACACCAGAACTTATAGGAACAATATTTTATGAGGGAAGTCCGCTTCATGATGGAGCCATGATTATAGAAAATAATAGAATATCATGTGCTGGATGTGTTTTGCCATTGTCTGATAATTTTCAAATAAGCAAAGATATGGGAACACGTCACAGAGCAGCTTTGGGGCTTAGCGAAACTTGCGATGCGGTTGCAATTGTTGTAAGTGAAGAAACAGGTATAATTTCAATTGCAAAAAACAGTGTTCTTATAAGAAATCTTAACAGACAAAGTTTATATAATCTTTTGAGTAAAGAATTTATAGAGCCTATTGTTAATGCCTCTGAAAAAGCAAATAGTAAATCAAAAGAAGGAAAGGTGATTGCAAATGAAAAAGAATAATATAAAAGACCCACTTGCTTCACCAAAAATAAGGCTGCTGATATCATTTATAGTTGCAGTTTGTATATGGTCAGTTGTTGTAACATTTTTTAGTACAGATATAAAAATTGTTATTGAAGATGTGCCTATAAATATTGAATATAACGCATCATATATGAATTTAGGCATTGAAGTTATAGAACAGAATATACAGACAGTTGATGTCACTGTTTCTGGGCCAAGAACTGTTGTTGGAGCTCTTAAAGAAGATGATATAATTGTATATCCTCAATTTACAAATGTAAGAGATGCAGGCACATATAATTTAGCATTAAATGCTATAAAAGCTTCTTCGGTTATGGAATTTCAAATTGAGTCTATGAGCAATTATCAGATGTCTGCAAAGTTTGACCGTGTAATTGAAAAAACATTTGATATAGGTGCAGATGTTTCAAATATAACTGTTTCAAATGGATACATGATAGATAAAACTTATGTAACACCAGGCACTATTGTTGTAAAAGGTCCAGAAATATTAATGAATGAGCTGAATAAAATTACAGCTGTTGTAGAACCACAAGAAATAGTTCAATCTGCACAGATTCCTGCAAAATTAATATTTACAGATGTTAATGACCAAGAAATGGATAGCACATATTTTACATTGGGACAGACAGAATTTACTGTGACAATTCCGGTGCTAAAACAAGTTGAGTTACCGGTTAAAGTTAAATTTATAAATGTACCGTCTGGATTTGACACATCTAAACTTGATGTTGAGTACTCTCAAAAAACAATAGAACTTGGAGTGCCAACAAAAAATGCAGATAATCTTACAGAATATATAATTGGATATGTTGATGTTAAAAAGTTGGAAATGGATAGTCCTTATATGTTCCAGCTTATTTTACCAAAAGGGTACAAAAATATAAAAAATGTAAAAGAAGTTTATGCAACAGTATCTTCTGAAAATATGACAACTAAAAAAGTTGATGTTAAGGAAATCGATATTTTAAATAAAGGTCAGCAAGATGTTGAGATTATTACAGAAGTTATAAAATCCGTTGAAATTGTAGGAGAAAAGGCAGTTATAGATACAATTTCAGATAAAAATGTTGTAGCTCAATTAGATATGTCTCAAGTATCTTTGGCACAAGGACAACAAACAGTAGAAGTTGATATTATTATTCCGTCAACTAATGCTGCATACGCAAAAGGAACATACACGGTAACAATTAAAAATTAATATGATTATAATTAACAATATAAAACTTGATATAAATTCATCTTATGAACAAGCAATATCAATTGGAGTTAAAAAGCTTAAAATACCTCAAAGAGAAATTGCATCTGCTTTTGTATACAAAGTATCTGTTGATGCAAGAGGAGATATAAAGTTTGTTTATAGTATCGGAGTGAATTTATTTGATACTTCAAAAGAAAAATTATTTTTAAATAAATATAAAGATGTATCTGTTAAACAAATTAAACCACTTATTTTGGAATATGGTGAAAAAGAAATAGATAACAGTCCTGTAATATGTGGGCTTGGACCTGCCGGTTTATTTTGTGGGCTTGTTCTTGCGAGACAAGGGTTTAAACCTATTATTTTGGAACAAGGTGAAGACATTGATAGAAGAACTGCAACTGTAAAAAACTTTGAAAACGGAGGAAAACTTAACCCACAAAGTAACATACAGTTTGGCGAAGGTGGAGCAGGAACTTTTTCTGACGGTAAACTTACAACCAGAATTGGCGATGAAAGATGTGACTTTGTGACAAATACTCTTGTTGAGTTTGGTGCACCAGAGCAGATAAAATATATCGCAAAGCCACATATTGGCACAGATTTACTTGTTGATGTTATAAAAAATATAAGAAATGAAATTATTCGTCTTGGCGGAAAAGTTTTATTTAACACAAAACTTATAGACATAATAACTAAAAATAATAAAATTGAAAGTGTTATAACACAAGATGGTAAAATAAAAACAGATATTTTGGTTATGGCAACAGGTCACAGTTCAAGAGATACATTTCTAATGCTTAAAGAAAAAGGTCTTGACATGCAGTCAAAGCCATTTTCTGTCGGTGTTAGAATAGAGAGTTTGCAAAGTGAGATAGATAAAGGATTATATCACTCTTTGGCAGGTCATAAAGCATTACCAAAAGGAGAATATCAGCTGTCTCATCATACAAAAACAAGAGGGGTATACACATTCTGTATGTGCCCAGGTGGAAATGTTGTTGCAGCTGCAAGTGAACAGGATACAGTGGTTGTAAATGGTATGAGCTATCATGCAAGAGATGGCAAAAATGCAAACAGCGCATTGGTTGTATCGGTAACTCCGGAAGATTTTGATAATGATTTTACAAAAGCTATTGAGTTTCAAAGAAAATTAGAAAAGAAAGCCTTTATAATGGGTGGCAAAAATTATAATGCTCCTGCACAAACAGTAGATACATTTTTACAGGGTAAAGGCGGACTTAATATAAATAAAGTTACACCAACTTATCCAATTGGTATAACAGAATGTAATATGAATGAATTGTTTCCAACTCATATATCTGACTGCCTTAAAGAAGGTATGGTTGCAATGAATAGAAAATTAAAAGGATTTGCAGATTTGGACAGTGTTATTACCGGTGTGGAAACAAGAACATCTTCTCCGGTAAGAATTGTTAGAAATGAAAATTTCCAAAGTAACATTAACGGCATTTTTCCATGTGGAGAAGGTGCCGGTTATGCAGGTGGCATAATGAGCGCTGCTGTTGACGGAGTGAGAATAGCACAGCAAATAAGTAAAGAATATAAGGTTAAGGTATAAAGAAAGATGCTTTACAGAAAATGGCACAGTGAACAATTGAATATGCAACAGGTTGAAAGTTTACAGCAATCACTTGGAATAAGCAGTCTTTTGGCAAAAGTACTTGTGACAAAAGGAGCAACAGATTCTGTAAAAGCAAAGGAATTGTTTTTAGAACAATCAGTATTATCTGACCCATATCTGATGAAAGATATGGATATTGCAGTTGACAGAATCAATAGGGCGATTGAAAATCAAGAAAAAATTGTTATATATGGGGATTATGATGTTGACGGAATTTGTGCCACAGCAACATTGTTTACCTGTCTTGAAAATATGGGAGCAGATGTATACTACAAGCTCCCAAACAGAGAAAAAGACGGATATGGACTTAACTCTGATATATTAATAGGTCTTAAAAATAAAGGTGTAGATTTAGTTATTACAGTTGATAATGGCATAGCTGCAATTGCTGAAATTGAAGTTGCAAATGAAATAGGACTTGATGTTATTATAACAGACCACCACTTGCCAAAAGGAGAAATTCCAAAAGCTTTTGCAGTTGTTGACCCTTTGAGAAAAGATGATACAAGTCCTTGTAAAACTCTTTGTGGAGCAGGTGTTGCGTTTAAACTTGTCTGTGCTTTGGAACAGGCAGACTGTATGGAAATGCTTGACTTTTATGGTGATTTTGTTGCTGTTGGAACAGTGGCAGACCTTATGTTGTTGGAAGGCGAAAACAGAACTATTGTAAAAGCCGGTCTATCACTTTTAAATGAAGGCTCAAGACAAGGATTTATGAGTCTTATAGATATTTGTGGACTAACAGATAAAGAGATAACAAGTGAAAGCATTGCTTATGCAATAGCTCCAAGAATAAATGCAGCCGGAAGAATGGCAGACCCTACAATAGCGTTGGAGCTTTTATTATGCGAAGATGAAGAAGAAAGCATGATGCTTGCTCAACAGCTTGAAAGTGAAAATCAAAAAAGACAAGATATACAAAATAAAATGGCAGAAGATATTACAAATGATATTCAGTCAGACCCAAATTTAGTAAAAGATAGGGTTATTGTTGTTTGGTCTGAACATTTTCACCCAGGTGTTGTTGGAATAGTTGCTTCACGACTTGTTGAAACTTATGCAAAACCTGCGATTGTTTTAACTCGTGATAGTGAAGGATATAAGGGCAGTGGCAGAAGTGTACCGTCCTTTAATTTACACTATGCACTTGAACAAACAAAAGATTTGCTATTAAAATTTGGTGGACACCAGCTTGCAGCAGGTCTTACACTTGAAGAAGAAAATCTTGAAAAATTTAGAAAAGCTATAAATGAAGTTGCTAATAACGCACCAGCGCTTGAAAAAACAGAAAGCTTAAATGTTGATTGTGTTGCACAAATTTCAGAGATTAATGTAGAAAGTGTAAAACAAATAAACTACCTTGCACCATTTGGAAACGGAAATTCAAATCCATTATTTATGATAGAAAATCTGCAAATAGTAGGCATTTATCCAATAAGTGACGGAAAACATATAAGACTTAAACTTAAAAACGAGAATAATTTTTTGCAAGGAGTTATTTTTAACCTATCTATATCTGAATTTGCCTATAATGTAGGTGATTATATAGATATAACTGCAAATTTATCAATATATGATGGCGATATGGGAAGTATGGTATCCATAAAAATAAAAGAGATTAGACCAACAGGTCTTATGGATAACGCAATAGACAGCTATGATGTTTATAAGTGTTATAAAAATAAAGCAAACATATCAGCACAACAAAAAGCAATGCTTTGTCCAACAAGACAAGAGGTTGCAATTATATATAGATATCTTTCACAAGGAAATATTTGCTGTAAAGATATAAGACCACTTTTTGTAAAGTTTAATAATATAGAAAGTGGAAAAATTCAAGTTATAATTGATATATTATTAGAACTTGGGTTAATAGAAACTGTAATGGTAAATGGCAAAAATTGCTTTAGGCTTATAAAAGTGAGCCATAAAAGAGATTTATCTACCAGTAGCTATATGAGGGAATTACAAATTTAATTGGTGGTGTGATTATGAAGTATGAACAATTAAAACAACTTATAATCGAAAGCGGAAAAAATTATGACCTTGAGTTAATTAAAAAGGCATATGATTTAGCAGAAAAAAACCATAATGGTCAGTTTAGAAAAACAGGAGAAGAATATATTGAACATCCTGTTTCTGTTGCTGCCATAGTTTTGGAACTTGGACTGGATACAACAAGTATTGTTGCAGCTTTGCTGCATGATGTTGTTGAAGATACATCAATTTCTTTGGAAGAAATTGAAAAGGAATTTGGCAAAGAAACTGCACACCTTGTTGACGGGGTTACAAAACTTGGTAAAATTGTTATTTCTACGCAAGAAGAACAACAAGCAGAAAATCTGCGCAAGATGCTTCTTGCTATGAGCCAAGATATCCGTGTTATGTTGATAAAATTATGTGACAGACTTCATAATATGAGAACTTATGAAGGTTGGAAACCTCAAAAACAAAGAGATAAAGCTCTTGAAGTTATGGAAGTTTACGCACCTATTGCTCATCGTTTGGGTATTAATAGTATAAAAGACGAACTTCAGGATATATCATTGCGTATTTTGGATAGTGTTGGTTACGAAGAAGTTAAAAAAATTATACAACGTGGTGGAGATGCTCAGAAATTTGTTGACAGTATTGTTGAAGAAGTTAAAGAAAAGCTTACAGAGTTTGGACTTATTGATGCAACTGTTATGGGCAGAGTTAAGAGTATTTATGGTGTTTACCGCAAAATGTATATGCAAGGCAGAGATATTGGCGATATTTATGATATATATGCAGTAAGAATTATTCTCAATAATGTTGCAGAATGTTATAACGCTCTTATGCTTGTGCATGACATGTTCCGTCCAATACCATCTAGGTTTAAAGATTATATCTCAACACCAAAACAAAATATGTATCAGTCTTTGCATACATCTGTTATAGGACGTGCAGGTATTCCTTTTGAAATACAAATAAGAACCTGGGATATGCACCATACAGCAGAATATGGTGTTGCTGCTCACTGGAAATACAAAAGTGGTGTGCAGGGACAAGATAATATGGAAGAAAAACTTGTGTGGGTTCGCCAGATTTTGGAAAGTCAAAAGGATTCTGATGACACAAGTGAAATACTCAGAGATATTAAAAATGAGCTTATACCTGATGATGTATTTGTGTTTACTCCAAAAGGAGATGTTATAAACTTGCCTTATGGGGCAACAGTTATTGACTTTGCTTATGCAATTCACTCTGCTGTTGGCAACCGTATGACAGGTGCCAAAGTTAATGGCAGAATTGTTTCAATAGATTATAAAGTAAGCACCGGTGAAATTATAGAGATTGTCACAGGAGCAAAAGATAAAGGCCCAAGCCGAGATTGGCTTAACATTGTTACAACAAGTGAAGCTAAAAGTAAAATTCGCTCATGGTTTAAAAAGGAGAGAAAAGAAGAAAATATCATCGAAGGCAAAAATGCCCTTGATAGAGAACTTCGCAGAAATCTTATCACTTTACATGATGATGAATATGATAAGTTTATGGAAGATTTGGCAAAACGCCAACGATTAAACAGTGCGGAAGAAATGTTTGCTGCACTTGGATATGGTGGTTTGCAAATTTCTAAAGTTGTTTTAAAAGCAAAAGAAGACTATGCAAAAATGCAAAAAGAACGTCAGTCTTCTGTGCCTGAATTTAAAATTAAAACACAAAAGAAACCTAAAGCAACAAACGGTGTTATTGTTGAGGGAATTGATAACTGTCTTGTTAAATTCTCAAAATGCTGTAACCCACTTCCTGGTGATGAAATTGTTGGATTTATAACACGTGGTTTTGGTGTTTCAATACACAAAAAATCATGTGTAAATGCGAGAGTAGATTTGCGTAACAGTGAAAATGCTGGACGCTGGGTAAATGCTTACTGGGCTGATAATATTCAAGAAGATTATAAATCTACATTGGAAATTGTGGCAATTGATAACGGAACAGCTCTGGCAGAAGTTTCTGTTATTCTTTCTAACCAGAGAGTACCGATTTTTGCACTTAATGCAAAACAGACAGCAGATGGACGCATTGCTATGACAGTTACAATTGGTGTAACAAATACAGACCATCTAAATAGTATTATTCATAAAATTTCTAAAAATAAAAATATAATTTCTGTAATAAGAGGATAAAGTTAAATGAGAGCAGTAATACAAAGAGTTAAAGATGCTTGGATTTCAATTAACGGCGGAGAAAAGCAATATATGCAACAAGGTATTGTGGTTCTTTTTGGTGTAAAAGATACAGATGATGAAAAGGATACAACAATACTTGCAAAAAAAATATCTGAATTAAGAATTTTTGAAGATTTAGATGGTAAAATGAATATTTCTGCTCTTGATAATAATTACAGTTGTATGGTTGTAAGCCAATTTACCTTATATGCAGATACAAAAAAAGGAAGAAGGCCATCATTTATAAAAGCAGCTCGTCCAGAAAAAGCAATACCGATTTATGAAAAGTTCTTAGGTGAAATCAGGCAGCTTGGCTTTAAAGAAGTTATTCATGGACAGTTTGGCGCAGATATGCAGATAAATCTTACAAATGACGGTCCAGTTACGATTATTATAGATACAGATGAATGGAAAGGATAAATAACATGAAAGTTTATCATCTTATGGGTAAAGTTCCATATTGTACAAACTGTTTTCTTATGACAGATAATGAAGGAAGTGCAGTATTATTTGATTGCAGTATCAAATGGGAAAAAATTGAACAGATTCTTAAAAATGATAATGTTGAGCTAAAGGCTGTATTTATGACTCATGGTCATGAAGACCATCGTGAATGTATTGATGAAATTATGCAACATACAGACGCACCAATATATATGGGACAGGAAGACATAGACCAGTTTGGACTTACAAATATTCAACCACTTAAAGATAAAACAAAAATAGAAATTGGTCAGATAAAAATATTTGCATTTCATACACCGGGGCACACACCAGGTGGATTTTGTTTTAAAGTTGATGATATGCTTATTTGCGGAGATACACTTTTTGCAGGAACAATTGGCAGAACAGATTTTGAAGGCGGGGATTATGATACACTGATGAAATCTCTTAGAAAAATTGCAGATATAGTTGGAAATCAAAATGTAAAAGTTATGCCGGGACACGCACATTTTTCAACATTTAATCAAGAAAAAGTTCAAAATATGTATTTAAAAGAGGTTCTTTCGTGGTAATAATTCTTGATAATTTTTCTCACCATTATGAAATAGAACAGCTTACAAGAATGTTTACAAAAGATGTGTCTGTTGAATTTGGAAAAAGAAAAGATTTTTTCAAAAATATAGATAACTATTTGTATGTAAGACAAAATAGTAAAAAGATTTTTATTTATTTAAAATATAATAAAAAAGAATATACTGCATCTATTTCTATTCAAGAAAATAAAGATAAAGTACAGCTTGATGTATGTCGTGTTGCTTATGGATTTTATACAAAGGCATTTGAAAAACAACTGAAATGGGGTATGCTTACTGGCGTACGCCCGGTTAGGTTAATGCGTAATTTATATGCAAAAAACAATAATGATATAGATAAAGTTATAGATATTTTCAGAAATAAATATCTTGTAAGTGAAGAAAAAATAAAATTATGTCTTGATATATTTAATTTACAAAAAGATATAATAAATAAAAAAAATATAAACGATTATAGTTTATATATTTCAATTCCATTTTGTCCAACTCGTTGCAGTTATTGCTCTTTTGTTTCTTTGCCAAGCAAAAACTCTGATAAACTTATGGAAGAATATGTTGAAAAACTTTGCAAAGAAATTGAATATACTGCAAAAACAGCAGAAAAAGCAAAATTGAATTTGAAAACAATATATATTGGTGGTGGTACACCAACATCGATAAGTGCACAACAGCTTTATACAATTATGAAAGCTGTAAAAGACAACTTTGATATATCTAAAATTGAGGAATATACTGTTGAAGCGGGCAGACCGGACTGCACTACAAAAGAAAAATTGCAGATTATAAAGGATATGGGTGCAGACCGAGTATCTATAAACCCACAAACATTTTCTGATGATGTCTTAAAAGCTATTGGCAGAAAACATTCACATCAAGATTTTATTGACTGCTATAATATGGCTAAAGAGATTGGATTTAAAAGCATAAATACAGACCTTATTGCAGGCTTACCTCTTGATACAGAAAAAGGGTTTGAAAACTCTCTTAAAGGTTGTATAGAACTTGGGGCAGAAAATATAACAGTGCATACACTGACATTAAAACGTGCATCTAATATTGTTATAAATAACCAAGATAATCAATATTGTGATGTTTCAAAAATGCTTGAAAAGTGCAGTATTTTGGCAGAAAACGGTTATGTACCATATTATATGTATAGACAGAAATCAACATTACAAAATCTTGAAAATGTAGGGTTTTCACTGTCTCAACACGAAAGCTTGTATAATATTTATATAATGGAAGAAATCCAAACAATTATATCTTGTGGGGCTGGTGGCGTTACAAAGGTTGTTGGTCCTAAAGGTGAAATAAAAAGAATTTATAACTATAAATATCCGGCTGAATATGTAAAAGATTTTGGTCAGATATTATGTAGAAAAGATGAGGTGATAAGTGTATGCCAGCAATTTGGATTCCAAAACGATTAGTAGAAATTTCGCTTATAAACTCTGCAAGTGCTGACAAAGTATCATTTGTAAGACATTGTGAGTTTGAGTATGAGTCTCGTATTTATGCCACAGCAAAAGAAATTATTGAAGCTGATAAACATATTATTATGCTTACGGGTCCTTCAGGCAGTGGCAAAACAACAACAAGCAATAAAATTGCAGAGAAGTTGCGTGCTATGGGTAAAAAAGCTCAGGTTGTTTCTATGGATAATTTCTTTAAAAATCCAGAAGATTATCCAAGACTTGAAGATGGAACAAAAGACTATGAAAATGTTCTTGCTGTTGATATTAAACTTATGGACGAATGTTTGTCAAAGCTTATAAATGAAGGCAAAGCCACTTTTCCAGAGTTTGACTTTAAAACAGAAAGACGCATTGAAAATTCTCTTGAGCTTGAAATTGGTGATGGATTTGTTATTGTTGAAGGTATCCATGCACTAAATCCGATGGTGCTTGACAGTTTGCCAAGAGATAACGTTTTTACAATTTATGCAGGTCTTAGAGAAGAATATTCAAAACTTGGGCAACGTGTACTTCCAACAAGAGATATACGCCTTGTAAGAAGAATGATAAGAGACTATAAACATCGTGGACATTCACTGGAAAAGACAATTTCCATGTGGCCAAGTGTTTGTGAAGGCGAAGACAAATATATAAAAGTTTATAAGCCAAATGCAGATTTGCTTTTGGATACTTCTTTTAGTTATGAAATTCTTGTTATGAATTCTGTTTTGAAAAATTTATCTCATAATTTAAATAGTGGAACACCAGAGGCAGAAAGATTTGAAGAACTTGTAAATGTTTTTAGCCAATGTGATTATATTTCTGAGGGATATATTCCACAAAACTCTATGCTTAGAGAATTTTATGGTTAAAATATAAATAAAAGGAGAATTTTTATTATGAAATTTTTTGATGATTTTATTGAAACCTCTGCAAATGTTGCAGATAAGGTTGCAAAAGTTGCAGGAGAATATATTGATAAAGGCAAAGATAAAATTGATGAAATGAACCTTAGAAATGAGCTTTCAAAAGCTCAAAGACAACTTGGTGTATTGGTTTACTCAATGCATAAATCTGGTGAACATAATGAAGAATTATTTAATCAATATATAGCTGACATTGACAGAATTGAAAAAATGATTGAAAGTATTAATGAAGAACCAGAAGTTGAACCTGGTCATGTTGTAGTTGTACATTTTTGCTCCAACTGTGGCAGTGAAGTTAAAAATGATGATGTGTTTTGCAAAGATTGCGGTAATAAATTAAAATAAAAGTTAAAACTCCAGAGATTTACACTCTGGAGTTTTTTTATCCAACAATTATTTTGCCTTCCGGATAAATTTCTGTGCTGTAAAAATCATTATAATTTTTGTATAAGCTAATTGCAATTGACATAGGCCCTACACGACCTAAAAACATGGTTATTATTGTGGATAATTTTGATAAAAAAGACATATTCTCAGTGACGCCAACAGATAGGCCTGTTGTTGAAAAAGCAGAAAAACTTTCATATAAACAGTCAATATTATTTGCTGTTGTTGTGAAATATAAAATAGAGAAATTTACTGTTACTATAATAATAGATAGAAAAATTACAGTTACTGCCTTATAAATATTATAGGGCTGAATTTTATGATTCAAAAATACAGATTGTGTTTTTCCTCGCATAACACTTGAAATTGTTATTATTAAAACAGCTAATGTTGTGACTTTAACTCCACCACCTGTTCCGGTTGGAGAACACCCTATAAACATAAGAATACAACAAAGAAATTTACTGAAAGAATTTAAATTAGCTTGATTTATGGTGCCAAAACCTGCAGTTCTGCAAGTTACTGATTGAAAAAAACTGCATAAAATTTTTTGCGATAAGGTCATATTTTTTATTGTTAAAGGGTTATTGTATTCTGATACAAAAAAAGTAAAAGCACCAAAAAAAATAAGAATAACTGTTGATAAAAAAACTATTTTACTATTGAAAGAAAATTTTTTAGTGGTTTTATACAATAAAATTTCATTCCAAACAACAAATCCAAGTCCACCACAAATTATAAGAGTGATAATAACGAAATTAACCCAAATGTTTCCGTAAAATAAAGATAAAGATGAAGATGGTGATATTATCCCCAAAAGGTCAAAACCTGCGTTGCAAAATGCAGATATTGACGTAAACACACTTATCCACATACCATCTAAAACACCAAATTTATATATAAAAACAGGAGAGAGTGCTATTGCTCCAATACTTTCACATAAAAATACGATTTTAAATGTAGATTTATAGAGATGCTTTATAGCTGATACATCTTCAACACCAGAAGCTAATGAAGCAATTCTCAAAGCTTTAAAACTAAGTTTTTTTCTGTAAAGTATACTGAAAAAAGTTGTAAATGAAACCAAACCTAAACCACCAGTTTGTATCATTATAAGTATTACGAGCTGACCGAGAAAAGTAAATTTTGAATATGTGTCATAGATAGAAAGACCTGTTACACAGCTTGCGCTGGTTGCTGTAAAAAAAGCATCTATAAATGGTATATATCCACTTTTTGTGCAAATAGGCAGACACAGAAAAATGCTTCCACCGATAATTAAAAAAATAAAGCCTGAAACAATAATTCTTGTTGGTGAAACTATAACGCTTTTTACTGAATAATTTTCCATAATATCCTCTTAAAAATAGATATAGATATTATTGGTGAAAAAATAAAAGACAGTCAATAAAAGACTGTCTTTTTATATATTTATTTATTTTTTACTTTTGTAAGACAAATTGCAGTTCTGGCTGGAAGATAAATATTAAATCCACATTTTTTATCCTTATTTCTTACAGCGGTATAAGTAATATCTGTCGCAACTCTATCCCAACCGCCAAAATTGTTATCGTCAGTTGAAAGAACAGGTTTGTAATCGCCTTTTGTTGTTACATTTATAAAATATGAATCATAAGAATTTACAGGGCTAAAATTAAATGCGAAAATAAGATTTCCACGTTTATATACTATAACTTGTTTATTTTCATCTATATGAAGTTGAACAGGTTGTTTATCAAATATTCTATATTCTTTTGCTGTTTCTATCATTTTGTTATCAAAATTTAGCAACCATTCATATTTTAAATTTTTGTCATCTGCAAGATGCCATTGTCTTCTGCAATAATGATAACTCCAGTTATTGCCTTCACGAGGAAAATCAATCCATTCCGGATGTCCAAATTCATTACCCATAAAGTTAAGATAGCCTTCGCCACCAAGACTCATAGTTATAAGTCTTATCATTTTATGCAAAGCAATACCACGGTCAATTATAGCACTATTTGAATTTTTTGACATTGAAGTGTACATTTCACTATCACAAAGACGAAAAATAATAGTTTTATCGCCCACAAGAGCTTGGTCGTGACTTTCAGCATAACCTATATATTTTTCCATAGGTCTTCTGCTTGTAAGTTCATGCCAAATATAGTTCATATTCCAAAATTCATCTGGAGTTTCTTTAATAAGTTTAATCCACATATCAGGAGAACCCATGGCAAGACGATAATCAAAACCTATACCACCATCTTCAATTGGCAGACACATGCCAGGCATAGCAGACATATCTTCTGCAATTGTAATTGCTTTTGGATTAACCTCTTTTATAAGCTCTGTGGCAAGTTGTAAGTAGGTAATAGCCTCGGTGTCAGTGTTAAGTGAAAAATATTTGCTATAATCAGTGAACGCAGTGCCAAGCCCATGGTCATGATATATCATGGAAGTTACACCATCAAATCTGAATCCATCAAAATGATATTCTGTAAGCCAAAATTTAAGATTTGACAATAGAAAGTGAATAACTTCATTTTTGTTATAGTTAAATAATTTTGTACCCCATGCTGGGTGCTCTCCACGTTGTCCGGTATGAAAAAACTGATAGTCACTGCCATCAAATTGGTTTATACCTTCTGTTGTGTTTTTTACTGCATGAGAATGAACAACATCAAGTAAAACGGCAATGCCCATAGTATGAGCTGTATCTATAAGGCTTTTAAGTTCATCAGGAGTGCCAAAACGAGATGATGCGGCAAAGAAAGAAGATACTTGATATCCAAATGAACCATAATACGGATGCTCCATTATAGCCATTATTTGAATAGCGTTATATCCGTCAGCTTTAATGCGTGGCAAAATATTGTCACGAAATTCTGTATATGTACCAACATCGCATTTTTCTTGAGCCATGCCGATATGACATTCATATATAAACAGTTTTTTATCAGGAGTAAACTTTTTCTTTTTCCATTTAAAAGACGGAGTATCCAAAATTTCAGCAGACCAAATATAAGTTTTATTATCCTGTACAACACGGTGTGCATATAATGGAATTCTCTCTAATAGCTGACCATTTTTTTGAATAACTGTTTTAACTTTACAACCATGATAAAGATTGTTTTCTTTAGTTAAAAAAATTTCCCATATACCATTTCCGATATTTTTTAGCGGAAGGCTTGTCTTATTCCATCCGTTCATATCTCCCATGATATACACATTATCGGCAGCAGGTGCCCACTCACGATAATACCATCCGTTTTTTACTTTATGAAAACCAAAATATTCATGGCCGTTTGCAAATTCAGAAAGTGTTTGATTTTCTTTAAGAAGCTCTGATTTTTTTCTTTTGTAGTTGGACATACGCAGATTTATATCTGCTTCAAATGGTTTTAGATATTTATCATATTCAAAAATTTTATACATCATACAATGGCCTCTTTTCCAAATGTATTGTTTAATATAATTTTAACATAATTTTATATCAAGTCAATGAAAAGCCGGTGTCGATAATTGGTAAAAAATAAGCTCTCTATAAATTTAGAGAGCTTAAAAAATTATTGATGAGCATTTTTGTTTATAAATTTTGGCATATCTTTTGAATACATAATTTTTTGTTGGCTATATAAACTGTAATAGCCTGATAACATATAGCTTACTGCAACAGTTAGAAGTAACCACTCAATACCGGCACCTTGCAAAAGTTCCAACCCAAGAAAAATTGATGTTATAGGGCAATTTGTAACACCACAGAAAAGAGCAATCATACCAAGAGCAGCTCCGAAAGCAGGGGAGATGCCTATAATACTTGCAAAAATACAGCCAAATGTTGAACCGATAAACAAAGTTGGAACAATTTCACCACCTTTAAAACCAGCTTCAAGAGCCAAGGCAGTAAAGAGAATTTTTAAGATAAATGCCTCAGGTTTTGCATTACCAGAGAGAGCGTTTATTATAACTTGTTCACCGGCACCCATATAATCACTGGTTTGTAAAATCATAGTAGCTACAATAATTAAAATACCACCAACAATAATACGTTTATATGGATTTTCCAGATACTTTTCATATAAATTGCCACTTATTCTCAATACAGCACAAAAAAGAATACTTACCAAAGCACCACAAAGAGCCAATGCACAAACTTTTAAACCGGTTATTAAATCAAATTGCATAGAAAGTTCAAAAACACTAGCCTGCATGTGATGTACATGAAAAAATTTAGCAATTATATCTGCTGTTAAAGCTGCTATTGCACACGGAATAAGTGCAGAATATTGCATAATGCCAACACTTACAACTTCAAGAGAAAAAATAGCAGCTGCAACAGGAGTTCCAAATAATGCAGCAAAACATGCACTCATACCACACATTGAAAATATGTGCATAGATTTTTCATCAGCTTTAAAAATACGTCCAATTTGCTGAGAAATACTTCCACCCATTTGAAGAGCAGCGCCTTCTCTGCCGGCACTTGCACCACCTAAATGAGAAAGTACAGTTGATATAAAAATAAGCGGAGCCATTATTATTGGTATAGTTTCTTCTGTACGTACACTTAAAAGAACAAGATTTGTACCTCTTGGATGATGTACTCCGGCGAGTTTGTAAATAAATACTATTATAAGTCCTAATACTGGCAATAAAAATAAAATCCATGGATTTTGTTCTCTTAAACTAGTTGCATACTTTAATACATAAGCAAAAGCAGTACCGCATAACCCTACAACAATACCAACAATTACACCTATAAATGCCCAACGCAGAAAAGATTGAAAAGTACTTAAAGCTTGTTTTGTATTAGAAAAAATATACTTCATAAAAAACTCCATTTGTTAATATTCTATGAACATAATTTTATCACATATATGTAAAATAGGCAATTTAACTGCTAATATTTGAAACAATATAAATAAAAACACCTTATATAACTGAAAAATCAATTTATATAAGGTGTTTAATTTTGTTAAATAAATTTCTGTTTTAATATAAAATAATTAAAATGAAAATTTTAATGTATTATCTTTATATATGGAAACATTTTTGAATAGATTTGTGTTCACCTAAGACAAGAATTGATTTGTCTTCTTCCAATAATGTGTCAGGTGTAATAACCATATTTAATTTTCCGTTATCTCTAACACCAAGAATATTTATGCCGTATTTTTTTCTGATATCAATTTGGTATACTGTTTTTCCGTCCCATTCAGGAGGAACAGTTAACTCAAAAATAGAGTAATCACAGTCAATTTCAATATAGTCAAGAATATGGTCTGATGTACAACGAATAGCTGTCCAGTTTGCAAGTTGTTTTTCAGGATAAACGACTTCATCTGCACCGTTTCTAAGTAAGAATTTTTCCTGTACACCTGTTGATGCTCTTGCAATAACTTTTGATGCACCAAGTTCTTTTAAAAGAGATGCTGTTTCAAGAGAACTTTGAAAATCATCACCAATGGCAACAATACATACATCAAAGTTACCAATACCTAATGAAGAAAGAAATTCTTCATTTGTGCTATCACCGATTTGAGCATTTGTAACATATGGAAGAACAGCATGAACTCTTTCTTCGTTAATGTCTACTGCCATAATCTGATGATTTAAATCATACAATTTCATTGCAATATGTCTGCCAAATCTTCCGAGACCAATCAATAATACCGTTTTCATTATATTCTCCTTTTATCCAACAGTTAATTTTTCTTGAGGCAGTCTTGATGTATTTCCTTGTCTGCTGGAAACTGCAGCAAATATAAGAGTTAACCCACCAACTCTGCCTAGATACATTAATAAAATCAAAATTATGCGGGATGTAGTTCCAAGTGATGGTGTTATGCCCAAACTTAGACCAACTGTACCAACAGCAGATGCAGTTTCAAACAGACAGGTTAAGAGTGGCAAATTTTCTATACTACTAATTATAAGACCACCAGTTAAAAATAGAACTAAATACATAGTTAAAACAGTTGACGCTGTGCGCACAATATCATCATCTATTCTGCGTCCAAAGAAATGTGTATGTTCTCTGTGACGGAACACAGAAATAGAAGTTGAAAGCATAACAGCGAGTGTTGTTGTTTTCATACCACCAGCAGTAGAGCCAGGAGAACCACCAATTATCATTAGAAAGATAATAATTGCAATACCAGTTTCACTTATCAATGATAGATTTACTGTATTAAAACCAGCTGTTCTTGGAGTAACAGCTTGGAATAAAGAAACAAGAAAACGTTCTCCAGTTTGCATTTTTGAAAATTCAAACATGTAAAAATATAAAGTAGGCAAAATAATCAAAACAGCTGTTGTGATAAGAATTACTTTACTTTGCATTTTATATTTTTTTAAATGAAATTTGTTTCTGGAAATATCATCCCATGTTGTGAACCCGATACCACCAACAATAATTAAAGACATGATAGTAATGTTAATTATAGGGTTATTTACAAAATAAACAAGAGATGAATATTGCTCTTTCACGCCCATAAGGTCAAAACCTGCGTTACAAAATGCAGAAATTGAATGGAATAAGCTATACCAAATACCTTTTAATAAGCCCATTTCTTTGCAGAAAACAGGGGACATAACCAAAGCACCAAGAATTTCACAAACTAAAGTGATTTTTATTATAAAACCAGTCAACTTTATAATACCACCAACTTTTGGAGCAGAAATTGCTTCTTGCATTGTACTTCTTTGCTTTAAACTGATTTTTTTGCCGGAAAGTATGTACATAGAAACAGCCACGGTTACAATACCCATACCACCAATTTGAATAAGCAGTATAATTATTGATTGTCCAAAGGTTGACCAATAAGTTGCGGTGTCTTGAACTATCAGACCTGTAACACACACGGCAGAAGTTGATGTAAATAACGCATCCATGAAACTTGCACCTTGGTGATCTTGAGTAGCGATAGGAAGCATCAAAAATAGACTACCAACAAGTATTGTCGCCATAAAGCCAAGGATTATTATTTGCGCAGAAGATAATCTTTTTATGATTATATGCATGAAAATACCCCCATATTTCTCTAACCATTTAAATATTTTATAGTATTTGTATACAATTTATTTTAATATAACAAATTATATACATGTTAGAAAAACAAACACAAAAATACCACATAAAACTGAAAAAATTCAGTATTTATGAGGCTTTTTATAATTTATATCAAAAATAAGCTATAGTTAACATATTAAGAAAAATTTTATATTTATTGAGAATAAAATATTTGTGCTATATAATTATTGGTAAAAAATAATATTTTATATA
>JAHHUD010000026.1 GCA_020024185.1 Oscillospiraceae bacterium
AATGCCAAACAAAATAACTTACATACCCAACTCTATATTCTCTATACTCCCAAGAATATTTTTTAAATATAATAATCATTAATAAAAATAATGCTATCGAAATAATAATTGAAATTATAATTAAAGCAAAGTTATTCTCTGGTTTTATAGATATACTTGTAGCAGATAAAACAAATATAATATTATTAATAACTGTTGATATTGAGATTATTGCCTGTGTACATCGTTTATGATATTTTGAAATGTTTATTTTAGATGTGTTAATTTCTGCTTTTTCTCTTGCTGTAAAATATTCTGGATATTTATAATAAAGGATTACAGCTAATAACATCAAACCATTATTTAAAAAAATATAATTGAATAGTATTTCTAAATCATATATAAATATATACAAAATTGATATTGTAATAGAAATAGTACATATAATATAGTGAATTACTTTAAATTTTACAAATTTCTTTCTAACATCGTCTTTTTCAGATACCATCAAAGCTTTTTTTAATTTTCCGTTTTGATAGGATTGAATAATTTCATCTAAAGACATTCCTAGAACACTTTCTTCCAACTTTTTGGGCTTTTTTGACCTTCTATCACATATAGTATATGCAAAATCTCTCTTATTTAGCCACATTTGATCTAGTCTTATTCTTTTTTTGTTTATAAGTTCTATTTCTACACTTGAACCATTATTATTTAATCCAATAACATCTTCGTAGCTATATCTACTTTTTACTCCAAAAAAATTGCTTATTGTAAATCCTAAATCATCATAATCAATCCAACAGTTTTTACAATAAATTAAAATAGGAATAAAAAGCCCTTCAAATAAAACAAGCAATATTATTCCTGCAATTTTTTCTTGTGCAATAAAAAATACAATTCCAGATACGATAAATCCCACAACCGCAAAAAAAGTGAACAATTTCTTCAAAAAATCAACCTGTTCCACTCGTTTTTTATCATTTTCTATACTAGCATCTTCAGCTGATTTTTTTAAAATTATTTGTGTAATCGTCTTGGTTAAGAACATTTCAATAATTCCCATTATTAAATCTCCTTGAGAACAGTGTAGAATCCAATATTTTATTTAAAAAATCGTTTAATTTTTTAAATTTATAAACTATAATATTTCGTAATTAAACTATGTATTAAATACTTGATATAAGTAAAAAATGAATTTTTTTAATTATATCACACAAAATTTATTCATGTAAACATATTACATTTATTTTATATGGTCTTTGAATACAAGTTATAAAATATTTAACATATATATTTTATTATAATTATATAGAAATTAAAATAAAAAAGAGTAATACTTTTAAAGTACTACTCTTTTATATTTATAAATAAATATTGCTAATTTAGCTTAAAATATATTATATGCTAAATTATTTTGTCATGCTTGCAACTTCTGCTGCAAAGTCGTCTTCTTTCTTTTCGATACCTTCACCTTTTTCAAAACGTGTGAAAGCAACTACTTTGATGTCGCCGCCAAGAGCTTTAGCTGTTGCATTTGTGTAATCTGTGATAGATTGTTTATCATCTTTAACAAATGCTTGTTCGAGCAAGCAGTTTTCTTTGTAGAATTTTGCAATACGGCCCATAACCATTTTTTCAGCAATATTTGCTGGTTTACCTTCATTAATAGCCTGTTGCATAAGAATTTCTTTTTCTTTTTCAAGAACTTCTGGAGCAACTTCTTCTTTGCAAAGGTAAGATGGGTTAACAGCAGCAATTTGCATTGCAACGTCTTTACCATAAGCTTCAAATTCTGGTTTTGCGAAGATTTCTTCAGATGTTTCGAATTTAACGAGAACACCGTGTGTACCGCCTGCATGAATGTAAGCAACACATTCACCTTCATATCTTACAAAACGACGGATTTTAAGGTTTTCACCGATAACAAGAATTTTTTCTTGTAATCCAGCTTCAACTGTTTCGCCGTTTGCCATTGTTTTTGTCAAAAGTTCTTCAACTGTAGCTGGGTTTGTGTCTGCAACAACTTTTGCAACATCAGCAACAAATGTTCTGAACTGTTCGTTTTTAGCAACAAAGTCTGTTTCGGAGTTAACTTCGATAACAACACCGATTTTGTTTTCTTTATCAACTGTAGCGAATACCATACCTTCAGCTGCAATACGTCCTGCTTTTTTTGTAGCTGCTGCAAGACCTTTTTCTCTAAGGTATTCTACTGCTTTATCAAAATCACCGTTAGATTCTGTCAAAGCTTTTTTGCAGTCCATCATACCGCAACCTGTGCGTTCACGAAGATTTTTAACATCACTAGCTGTAAATGCCATTTTTATATCCTCCAATATCTATTTATTAGAAAAAATCTATTATTTGTTAATTATGAAAAATTATTCGTTAACTTCTTCTGCTTCTTCAGCAACTGGAGCTGTTTGTTCACCTTGACGACCTTCAATGATAGCGTCAGCCATAGCACCAGAAATAAGTTTAACTGCTCTGATAGCGTCATCGTTACCTGGAATTACGTAATCGATTTCATCTGGATCACAGTTTGTGTCAACGATAGCTACAACTGGGATACCAAGATTTTTTGCTTCTGCAACAGCGATTTTTTCTTTGCGTGTATCAACAATGAACATAGCTTTTGGCAATGTTTCCATGTTTTTGATACCACCGAGGAATTTTTCAAGTTTTTCGATTTCCAATTCAAGTTTGAAAACTTCTTTTTTAGGAAGAAGGTCAAATGTACCGTCTTCTTTCATTTTGTTGAGTTGTTCAAGACGAGCAATTCTTGTTTTGATTGTACGGTAGTTTGTAAGCATACCACCAAGCCATCTTGCGTTTACATAGTGCATACCGCATCTTTCAGCTTCTTCTTTGATTGCGTCTTGAGCTTGTTTCTTTGTACCTACGAAAAGAACTTCGCCGCCTTCTGCTGCGATATCTTTGATGAAGTCATATGCTTCGTCAAGTTTTTTTACAGTTTTCTGTAAGTCGATAATGTAGATACCGTTTCTTTCTGTGAAGATGTAACGAGACATTTTAGGGTTCCATCTTCTTGTTTGGTGACCAAAGTGTACACCTGCTTCGAGTAATTGTTTCATTGATACTGATGACATTTCTTTTTACCTCCAAATTTGGTTGTTTTCCTCCGCTGTGCCTTGCTTTTTATAAGCTATATCGTGAGATACACCACCTATAAGGAACACAGCGTGCGTAATTCGCCTAAATATATTAACATATTAAATGTATAAAGTCAAGCAATATATAGCCTATTTGTTAAAAACATTGCTATATTTTTCAAAATATGTATCTAGCGCCCAATTTTGCATTTCTGAAAACATTTTTCCTTTTATTTCATCATATGTAACCCATGTTAAAATATGGTCTTTTTCTATGGGTTGTGTATCTTTCGTTATCAATTTTCCTGTGTAGTATTTTTGCATAGGATGAAAATACTTAACCTTTGGATGATATACATATGTTTCAGCAGAACATATATATTCTCCAACAGAAACAGAATAACCTATCTCTTCAAAACATTCTCTTTTAATACATTCTTCATCTGTTTCATTCTTCTCATATCCACCTCCAAGAAGAAAAAATCCTTTTGGAGTTTTTACTATTGCTATTTTACCATTTTTTTCTGGTATTATATATGCACCCGGTCTTGTATAGTATTTTACATCTAATTTATTACCAAATATTTTATGCACTTGTTCGTACTTCCTTAAATAAAATATGCTATTTTTATTACAAAAACTATTATAATACAAAAACAAAAAGCTTTCAAATTTTATGAAAGCTTTTTACTCAAAATTTATTCTAAATTTTGGTTTATTATTTTCTTGAATAATATCTGCAACATTCACAAGTATTGCATCTTGTCCTATTCTTACAACATCATTCCACGAAATACGTATACTTTCTCCTCTACCTAAAAGACCAAAAAACTTAGGTCTTCCGTATATTACAAGATTCTCCACTTTTGCATTTTCTCTATTAAACTCTATATCATCTACTCTTCCTATATTTTTACCATTAACTACGCTTATTACGTCCTTTTGACAAAGTAAAGATAAAGAAACCATAGTATCACTCTCCCGCTGTTATACTATTATATTCACAACAGGAGTATTTTGACACTATATATTAAATTTCAAGTTGTTTTTTTATATTGTCAATTACGTTTTTTTCTATTCTTGATACCTGTGCCTGACTTATACCAATTTCTTTTGCAACATCTGTTTGAGTTTTTCCTTTTATAAATCTCATATTCATTATAAGTTTTTCTCTATCCTTTAAGTTGTGTAGTATATCTTGTATTATAACTTTTGACTGAAATGCGTCTTCAAAATTATCACTGCAAATTTGGTCTAAAAGATATACATCGCTTGTTTCATCATTATATACTGGTTCATATAATGAAATTGACGGCGAAAGTGCTTCCAAAGCTCTGCTAACTTGAAAACTTGTACAATCAAGTTTTTTTGCAATTTCCTGTACAGATGGTTCATTTCCATCATTATCAGTTAGTGTTTCTTTTGCAGAAATTGCTTTATATGCTAAATCTTTTACAGAACGACTTACTTTTATCGGTTGGTCGTCTCTTATGAATCGCTTTATTTCTCCCAAAATCATAACGACGCCATAAGTTGAAAACTGTACATTTAATGATGTATCAAAATTGTTTAAAGCTTTTATAAGCCCTATACATCCAACTTGAAACAAGTCATCAAAATCTACATTTTTATATCTAAATCTTTGTATAATACTTAAAACAAGTTTTAAATTACTTAAAACAAGAATATCTTTTGCTTTTTTATCCCCGTCCTTCATTTTTTTAATAAGTGATACTCTTTCTTCTTCACTTAAATTAGGTGTTGATGTTACATCAAATCCTGAGATTTCTACTTTTTTGTAATACATAATAATACCTCATAAGAAATATCTTTATAAGGTAATTATTTGCATATATTACATAATTATTTATGGATATTTTTTCAAAGATTAAACTGTTTTTTCCATCTCTTTTTTTAATTTTTTAAAAATTCTTTTTTCCAGTCTGGAAATATACGATTGTGATATTCCTATTTCATCAGCAACTTCCTTTTGAGTTTTTTCTTTTACACCACCAAGTCCAAATCTCATCAATATAATATTTCTATCTCTGTTATTTAAAGATTGAATAGATTTCCATAATATTTGTTTTTCGCTTTCTTCTTCCATTGCTCTACTAACTTCATATTCGTCTGTGTATAGTATGTCTATGAGATTAAGCTCATTTCCGTCACTATCAACACTAAGGGCATCGTCTATACTTATATCATTATTTTTATTACTTTGTTTTCTTAAAAACATAAGTATTTCGTTTTCAACACATCTGGACGCATAAGTTGCAAATTTTATATTTTTTGAGGGTTTAAAAGAGTTTACAGCTTTTATTAATCCTAAACTACCTATCGAAGTTAAGTCCTCAATATTTACTGAACTGTTTTCAAATTTCTTGGCGATATATATTACAAGCCTTAAATTATGTACTATCATTTTTTCTTTTGCTTTTTCGTCACCATTTTCGAGACCAATAAATAATTCTTTTTCTTCTTCTTCCGTAAGTGGAGGTGGAAGTGTTTGAGGTCCGTTAATATACCAAACTATTCTTTTTTTTATTTCTAAGTAAGATAAAAGTTTTTTTATAAAAGATTTCATTTTTCTCCTCACAATTGTTTTTTTATATCAGTTCCAAATATAGCTGTCACATTTTCACTTAATTCATTTTTTGTAAACGCAATCATTATATTGTCCACTTTTTTACTGTCTATAATTATATATTCTGATTTTAAAGCTGGAAGCATTCCTCCTCCGTGTATTGTATTTAAAAAAATTGGTATTATAGAAATATTTGTATCATTATAAATTCCTTCAAAATAATTCTGAACAGCCATAGAAATATTTGTTGGCATGTTGGGTTTTACTTTGTCAAAGCTTACCAAAACAACATCTCTATTGGCTATAATATCCTTAACTTTAAATCCTGTATCATAAAATGACTGTAAAGACTTTAGTTTAAAATCCTTAAAAATTATATCAACTAAATATACTTCCTGTGGTGCAATTTTTTCTTTAACAAGTTGAAATATCAATATTAAAAAGTAAATTAAACATGATGATAAAACAAGCAAAATTGGGTTAATATCAAAATAGAAAAACATATTTTTTTGTAAAACAGCGCTGCTTTTAAAAGATAACCCCATAGTTATTCCAGTAATTAGCATATTTAAAAACACATAGCATATACCTTGAATTACAAATGCTCTTTTATTTTTAACTCCATATGCAACAAAAACACATATTAAAAGTGATATAATTTTCACTAGCAAATCTAATATACTATTATCAAATTCAACAAAAATATATAAACAAAAAAATGCACCTATAACTGATGAAATAACTATTCTTTTTCTGTTATATGTATATCCTGCTAATAACGATGAAGCTATAAGCAAAAAGTACGATATTAAAAAATTTGTAACTAAAAGTACATCTACATAAATTATCATAATTTCACCACCGTAATTATGATATACCATTTAATATAAAAAGTTTGTCAAATTTAGAAAACAAAAAGCAGACATTAAGTCTGCTTAATCTATGTTGATATTTATAGATACGCTGTCAAAATACTCAACTTGTCTATACCATAAAAGGTTAAATTTATCTCTAATAATGTCATCAGATATTATAGATGTTATAACTTCTTGGAGATTTTTTTTAGCCAAATTTATTAGTTCACTTTTATTTTTTTGACCAGATGGTGCACCTTTATAGTTTTTTATATTGCAAGAAAAATTCATATATATCACTTCATCTTTAACATAATAATAAATATCTATGTTATCTAAATTTATAGAATATTTTTTTTCGTCTTCTTCAAAGAAATAGATGCCTTTTTTTACTTTTTTGTTTATTGCATCAAAAATAAAACTTTGTTGTGGTGTTAGTGTTTTATAAACATTATTAGCTATAATAATATCTTTTTCCATTGTGTCTGGATTTTCTATAACACCACTGACAGTGTTTTCGTTTATCCAATAAGTATAAATTGGATAATTTCTTTGCTTTAAATCAATATATTTTTCAATATCTTCAAAATTTTCTGTTTCTATAATTGCAATATCAGAACTGAATTTAGAATTTGTTAATGAAAAGAAAAGCTCATTCAATTTATTATGAATTACTTCATCTTCAACAACAGCATACTGACATAATTTTAATTCATAATCTTTTTCACTTAAAATATCTGTTAAACTATTTCCAATATCTGTATATTCTCTTTCTTCTTTTAAATAACCAACTTCATCTTTTGAATAATCATAATAATAAATAGAAATCTTGCTTTGATTAATTGTAAGCAATTTTACGATTCTTTTTTCACCATAATTTTTGCAACCAGACAACATTATAATCATTACAATTATAAAGAGTATTTTTATTTTATTCACTTTTATACTCCTTTTATTTTAGCAATTATTTCTTTTATCAACCAAGTATATAACATTATTGAACCAAAATAATTAAATGTTTGAAAAATTGTGAGGATATAGTCAAATCTGCGGACTGTATCTGTTGTAAAAATCTGCATAATTGACTGTAATGGCGGAGCACTATACAACATATTTCCCTGTACACATAACCCTTGTAATAATGTAGCAATTATCATAAAGCTAGTTGTAATAATTATATATTTCTTTGATGAATTAATCCTGTCCTTTTTATTATCAAAAAACATTGGTATAGCCAAAAGTTCCCAAAATATTGGAAGTTTGTTGTATTTAAAAGAAAAAGATATATCATTGCAATATAAATTCATTATATTAATTTCATTAAAGCTTAAAATTAATATAATCATACTTGAAACAATATTAAATATTACAAAAAATACATATATTTCATAATTTTTATCTCCCATAAATTTGCATATAGTTATTATAAGAATTGCTGTTAAAATTGTTATCCCAACTTTATTTGAACCATGAAAAGTTGAAAAATACTCTATAAATTTTAGATATATAGATACCATTCTATATACAGAAAAACCAATTAATAAAAATCTTGTATATATTTTGTCGTTATTCATATATTGCAAAACATATATAAAAAATAATGCTATTAGTGATGATATAAATATATGAAAAATCCTATCTCTTGGAAATAAAAATCCTTCATAAGAAAATGTTAGAAAATCTATCATTGCGCAACAAAATGCAAGGGTTGTAATGCTATTAACACTATATTTTCTCATCTTAATTCCTTTTTCTATTTATTGTTCTCCAACTAGATTTAAAAAATATATCAAACAAATTATTTTCTTTAGTAATTTGATATATATAGCTTTTTCCTGCAGCATTTACGTTTGTTATATTTAAAATCAAGAAAATTACAGCAAAAGCAAATCCAACACCACCAAAAATACCAGACAAGCATAAAAATATAATTCGTAAAATTATTGTAGATTCATAGAATGAAGGCACAACAAATGACATTATAGTGCTTATAGAGCAAACTATTAAAATCGCCGAGCCTATAAGTCCGGCATTTATAGCTGAATCCCCTATAATAAGTGCTGCAACAAATGAAACGGTATGCCCTATTGCTTGAGGCAGTCGCAATCCGGCTTCTTTAATTATTTCCAAGGTTATAACTATTACAATTGCCTCTATAAACAGCGGTAATGGTGTTGAATCTTTTGATGAAAATATAAAAAATATAAGTTTTTCCGGCAAACTTTCCGGCGAGAAATTTGCAAATGTAATATACAATCCCGGCAATATTATAGAAATTATAAATGCCGCATATCGTAATGATTTTAAAATAGAAACAAAGTATGGTCTTTGTGAATAATCATCATTTGTAGAAAAATGTTCATTAAACATAAATGGATAAATAAGTGCAAATGGACATCCGTCTACTATTATTCCTATTTTACCTTCACATAATTTTGCTGCGAATACATCAGGTTTTTCTGTATATGAAACAGCACTAAAAACAGAGCCTTTTGTTGTATCTACAAATGGGGTTAACATTCCTGTTTCTGTAATTATTGGTAATTTTATATTTTTAAGTCTTTTCTTAATTTTTTCCACATTTTCTGTGTTGCAAAATTTATTGTGATAGTAAATTGATATTTCAGTTTTAGTTGATGTTCCCAACTGCATTGTTTCTATTATTAAACCTTTGCTTCTAACTCTACGCCTAACCAAAGCCATATTTTGTCTGCCAACATCACAAAAACTTTCTCGTGTGCCTCTCAAACTACCTTCTGATTGTGGCTCACTTATAGACCTAGACGGATACCCTTGAGTTGCTACAACAATAGCTTTATCAACACCATCTATAAGTATAAGTGTAAAACCTGCTGTTAATAGAAATAGCACATTTTCAAAAGTTTCCGCAGGTGAGCTATTAAAAGGAATAGTTGTATGTTTTGTTATATGTTCATAAACTTCCTCAGGCGATAAATTAGATTTTAGATTATTTAATGGATGTAAACTAATATCCCATAGATTTTCTATGCTTATTAAAGCTTCGCACATAATAATAACTGCTTTATGCCCACAAATATTAATATCTTTTTGAAAATAGTCTGCACTATTTCCAAAAAAACTTTTTATTTCTTGTTTGTTTTTGTCTAGCTCATAAAATAATTTTTTTTCCATAATAAATCATCTCCAATATTATTATTACCATTGTGATTATTTTATAACCAACAAATCAATAATAAATTGAGGTGATTTAATGTTTTCTATTATTACAAGAACAACAATTATGTTTATGCTTATAATTTTTTGTTTAAGAATTATGGGCAAAAAAAATCTTGGTGAGTTTCAGCCAAGTGATTTAGTGTCAACAATAATAATTTCAAATCTAACATCACTTGTTATTGAAGCTCCAGAAATGCCAATTGTAAACTCTATTGTATCCATTCTTTTGATTATGTGTTTTGAAGTATTTATTTCTATTTGGGTTAAGAAGAGTGAACATTTTGCACATATAATTCAAGGAAAATCCAAAATTTTAATTCAAAATGGAATTATAAATCAAAATGTAATGAAAGAACTTAGATTTTCAGTTGATGATGTATTGGAAGCTATGAGAAGTAAAGATGTTTTTTATCTTGAAGAAGTCTGTTTGGCTGTTGTAGAAACAACAGGGACTGTAAATATCTATAAAGACCCTAATGCACAGTCTAATATCAAAAAAAATTGTATTCCGGCAATGCCTGTTATAGTTGATAGTAAAATTATTCCTGAAAATTTAAAATCAACCACATACTCTATGGAAAAACTACAAAGTATTTTAGATAAAAATAATATTACTTTAGACAAAATTTTGCTAATGACGTTAGATGGGGATTGTCAATATAATATTACAAAAAAAGAGGTTATTTAAAAATGAAACATCTTACTATTTGCTTAGTTTGTTTAGTATTAATTGGATTTTATACAGCTTTTTCATATATGTATATAAATAGTTTTACATCTGATGTAGAATCAGAAATAAAATTTGCAGCTGAAAATAACTATCCTATGGAGTCTGTTAATAAAATAAATGATATTTTTTTAAATAAAAAATCAACACTCAACTTTCTTGTAAATACTGACCATATTGATGTATTTAAAGATGCTTTAGCTGAGTTTGAAGGCTCTGTAAAATATGGAGACTATCAAAGTGCAGAAATTAATGGAAAATTATTATTAAATATTATCGAAAATATAAATGAGAATAACAAAAATGTGATATAAAAAAAGCACCATATATATATGGTGCTTTTAAATTAGTTCTCTGATTTTTTCTTTAATAATTCTGATAATTCTTCAAAAAAAGTATTTACATCACTAAATTGTCTGTAAACAGAAGCAAAACGAATATAAGCAACTTCATCAAGCTTTTTAAGTTCACTCATAACCATTTCACCAATTTCAATAGATGAAACTTCTGATTCAAGACTGTTTACCAATTTATATTCTATATTGTCCGTGGCTTTTTCTAAGTCCTGTATCGAAACCTGTCGTTTTTCACATGATTTTATCATACCAGATAAAATTTTATCCCGGTTAAATGCTTGTATAGAGCCATCTTTCTTCTTGACCATAATTGGAGTTGTTTCAACAATTTCAAAAGTTGTAAAACGTTTCTGACAACTCATACATTCTCTGCGACGACGAATTCTCTGATTATCTTCTGTTGGTCTAGAATCTATAACTTTACTATCTACATTGCCACAAAAAGGACATTTCATAATACTACCTCTCTAAGAATATTTATTTTCATAGTATATAATTTTTATGTAAATAATTCAAGTATTTTATTTATACTTTTTTAATTTGTTTATTGCTTCTACCAATTGATAATCATTTTTAATAGCTGATGAATATACTTCTACAATAGCCGCTTGTGCAGTTGTATTATCTTTTATATATTTAAAAAATCTATCATAATTAAATTTTCCACAAAATGGTATTAAACTATGAGTTCTTCCGATATAGTCACTTATATGCAAATGACTAATTCTGTCCTTTGTATGTTCAAGTATTTTATAAATACTTTGTCTAGATTTAACAGTCTGTTTAATATCAAATGTAAACTTTATATCTTTATCAGCATATTTAATAAATTCTCTAATATTATTTTCATATCCACATTTATATTTGAATACATTTTCTTGAGATATATATACATCATATTCTCTTGCTTTTTTAGACAATTCATTTAAATTGTCACAGTATGTTTTCATATCCATATATTTTTTATCATTAAAACACCCATGAATTACAACATATTTACAATCTAGTATATTACATGCTTTAAAGTATTTCTCGTACAAACTTATAGAATCTTTCAATTTATAATTATCCATTGAAAAAAACATAAATGTTTCAATTGCTGATGTGTATGGGTGAATTGAAATTGCTTTCATATTATATTTATCAAGAATATTTTTAAGTTTATAAACGTATTCTTCTTCAAGTTCGCTATGTGTATTAAAAAATATTTCTACATACTCTGCACCAATTTCACCCGCTCTTATCAATGCCTCATCTGTTTTTTGTGGATAAAAGCATCCTGTTGATATTCCTATATTCATTATGCAGACCACCTATCTAAAAAAATGGAGACAATTTATATGTCTCCATTTTTAAATTTAATTTATTTTACTTTTTCAGTTTTTCTTTGTTCGTATGCAACCCATAATGGACCGGCAATAAATATTGTTGAATATACACCGGAAATCATACCTAATGTAAGTGGAAATGCAAATGTAATAATACTTGTAAGTCCATAAATACTTGCAACAACACAAACAACACCAAGAGCTATAACTGTTGATACTGTAGTATTGATTGAACGTACTAATGATTGATTTATACTCATATTAACAAGTTCATCAAGTTTCTTTGATGGGTACAATGTTTTATTTTCTCTTACACGGTCATAAATAACAACTGTATCATTAATAGAATAACCAAGAATTGTAAGAAGTGCCGCAATAAAGTTGCCGTTAATTGAGAAATGACAAACTACAAATACACCAAATATAATAATAATATCATGTATTAATGCAACAACTGCCATTGAACCTGCTGGCAAACCACCAATTTTTCTAAATCTAATTGTGATATAAATTAAAATCAAAGCACAAGCAGCAATAAGTCCAACTATACTTTTTGCAAAAAATTCTTTACCAATTGTTGGGTTTACATTGCTTACTTCAAATTGTTCAACCTTGTTATCTGCATATTTTTCAGATAACATTTTTTCAATTTCAGCAAGCTTTTCTGTTGTAACTGTTTTTTCACCTGGCAATGAAACTGTAAATGTTTCCTTACCGGAAGCGATGTTGCTACCTAATTGTATAGAAAGGTCATTACCTATTATTTCTTTAAAGTCTTTTTCAACATCAGTGATAGATATTTCATTTTCGTATCCGTATGTGAGCAATGCACCACCTTTGAATTGGATATCCATGGTTACACCACCAACTACTGAATATACAAAAATTGCAATAATCACAATAATAGAACCTGCAAAGAATTTTTTTCTATTTTTAATAAAATCGAATTGTTTCTTTTCTTTATATGATTTTTTAGCACCATATAATGCTGGATTTCTAAAAATGCTTAATTTTGAAATGCTTTTAAGCATAAGTCTTGAAGCGCAGATACCCATTACAAAGTTCAATATAACACCTATAAGTAATGTATATCCAAATGCGTATATTGAACCAGCTGTTGATGGACCAAAAGCAAAGAAAACTGGAGTAAATATTTTTGCAAACAAGCCATCGGTTGGCCCAAAAGCACCCATAAGAACAGCAGCAACAATTATAACTGTAACGTTACCGTCAATAACTGGTGCCAATCCTCTTTCAAAACCAGATGAGATTGCACCATCTATATCTTTACCACTTCTTAATTCTTCTTTAATTCTTTCAAATGTAATAACATTTGCGTCAACACCCATACCAATAGCAAGAATAATACCTGCAATACCTGGTAAAGTAAGTGTAAAGCTGTTGTAGTCTGGGAAAAATCCTGAAATACAAGCAAGTGTAATTGCAACTTGTCCAAGCAATGCTATAACAGCAATAAAACCAGGAAGTCTGTATAAAAGAATTATATAAATTGCAACTAAAGCAAATGCGATGATACCTGCTTTAACCATAGCATCAAGAGATGAACTGCCTAATGTTGGACTGATTGTAGAGAAACTTTCTGCTGACAAATCAAATGGTAAACTACCAGCATTGATTTTTTCTGCCAAAGCTTTTGCACTATCTGCATCGAAACCACCTGTAATAACAGCATTACCGTCTGTTATAGCAGATTGAACTGTTGGTGCTGAAAGACGCATATCGTCCATCCAGATAGAAATAACACCTTGTGATGGAGCAAGTTTTGTTGTTGATTCTGCGAATTTTTTTGTACCTTCCGGTGTAAGTTCAAGTTTTACAACATATTGGACTTGACCTGTTGTAGAATCCTGTTGAACACCTGAAGATGCTTTTTTAACATCATCGCCAACCAAAATTATATTATCTGCTGTTGTATCAAGGTCTAAGCCATCACCGGCACCTTCTCTAAATGTAAGAATAGCGCTTGCGCCTATTTCGTTGATAGCATTTTCTGGGTTAAAGTCTTTTTCATCTTCTTTCCAAGGGAAACGAACAATGATTCTGTCTTTATTATAATCAGTATAAACTTCATAGTCTGTTATATTAAGACCAACAAGTCTAAGTTTGATTATTTCTTCTGCTGCTGACATTTCTTCATCAGTAGCGTCATGACCATCGGCTGGCATAAATGTTGCGTCTACACCGCCTTTGATATCAATACCAAATCTTATGTCGCTTGCACCTTTAAACCACACTGTTTCAGTGTCACCGTAATACTGCTTTACACCAAAGAATGATGCATAAGCCATAACAAAGATAAGTGCAGCAACTATAAAAAATATAGATTTGCCTTTTCTTTTCATTATATTCCTCCGTTGTTTATTATACAGTAATTTTGATTATATCAATTTTTACAGATTAAGTCAATTTATTTGTTTATTTATTCAAGTTGAAATATTATGTTATTATATGATATACTCTCTGTATCATAATAAAAATTGATAAGGGCGTGAAAATTATAGAAAAAAATAAAATAAATTCAACTAATAAATATACATTGGCACTATTTGGAGCAATAATAGGTTTTGTTGTATTTATATTGATTTATGGTGTAAATGCTCTTAACCCATTAAATGAACAATTTGTGGTACATGGATACATTGAAAAAGACATTGCACAACATTATGCTGGATGGAAATTATATAGAAATAGTCCTTGGCAATTTCCATTAGGAGTTGGTTCTAATATAGAATTCCCTTATGGCAGCAGTGTATCTTACACTGATTCAATTCCTCTGTTTGCAATTTTATTTAAAATAATTTCACCCATACTTCCTTCAACCTTCCAATATTTTGGTTTGTTCGTTTTGCTGTGTTTTATGTTGCAAGGAGTATTTGGTGCTTTAATTGTTTCTATTTTTTCAGAAAACAAAATATTTTGCTGTATATCAAGTATATTTTTTGTTTTATCCCCTATCATGATTGATAGAGCTTTTCGTCATTGTGCCTTATCTGCACATTTCCTTATTCTTTCTAGCATTTACTATTACTTTAAAAACACAAGAAATAACAATAAAAGCTATATCCCATTTTATGTTATAAATGCGTTGGCAATAACAATACATCCATATTTTCTGCCATTTACTTTTGCAATAATGTTTGCATTTGCTTTGGAAGATTTCTTTATTTATAAAAATAAATTAAAGTCTGTTATTCACATCTTTACAAGTATCGCTATAACCCTTTTCACAGGCTATATTATTGGTGCTTTCTACAATAATGGCGGAATATCTGCACTTGGATATGGATACTTCAGTATGAATCTTAATTCTTACTTTAATCCGGCAAGTGTAAGCTTTGATAATTGGTCAAGATTTTTAAATATTCGTCCAGTTACCGGTGGTCAACTAGAAGGATTTAATTATCTTGGTATATCTATCATTATCATGGCTTTTATAGGAGCAATAGTCACTTTGATAAAAAACAGAAAAGATATATTAAATTTTATTAAAAATTATTTTGGTATTATATTCTCAACAATTTGCCTTGTAATATTTGCAGTTGGCAATATACTTACATACGGTGGATTACAATTATTTAAGTTTCCGATAAGTGAAAATATCATAATTAGGTACTTTAATATATTCCGTGCAAACGGTAGATTTGGTTGGCTATTTTTCTATTTAATATTTATTTTTGCTATATATTGCGTATATAAGTATACAAACAAAGATACTTTATCTGTCTTAATAATATCCATATTGGCAATCTTGCAAATATTTGACATAAGTGGTGTTTTAATTGATAAACATAACTATTTTTATGATAAAGTTGCAAGTCATTCACAAAATGTAGAACTTGTTGCAAAACATCCATTTTGGGAAGAAACTGTACAAAAAGTAGATGGTGTAGTTGAAATGGAAAGCGAACAGGGATATATGTTTGGAAACGGACTTATTGATATTGCTTCTATGTGTGGTAAACATAATAAATATATCAATTCTACATTTGCCGCAAGAACAAATGTTATTAAAAGAAAAGATTTTATTTATTATCAAAAATCACTTTTATCTAATAACCAATATGATAATTTATTATATGTTGTAGAAGAAACAAAGTTATTTGATAATCTTATAAAAAATGGAACTTGCCAAAGTTTTGAAGTTGACGGACAAATTGTTGTAATTCCGTCAATATATTCTGAAGATGAAATAAACAATTTTACTAAATTTGGAAATTTCAAACAAATTATAGTAGAATAACAAAAAGCTTAGCTAATAATAGCTAAGCTTTTTTATTTTATGGCTTAATTAAAATATTATAGTTTACCAATCGGTAAAAATCTAAATAATGTAATTATCCATATGGTCTCTTATCATACAATTAAACCTTTTCATATATAATTCTTTATAAATGACTATATAAATCGATAAATAAGTTGCTGGAAATATTATTAAAACTATACTTATGATTATGAATATAGCAATTACACAATCACGATAACTTTATCTTAATTTTCTTAATATAGAGTTTATTGTATAGGTGTTTTTGGGATACTTATTATCTCATTTTATTTTAACTCTACCACTGTAACTCCGGCTTCACCTTCTCCATAAGTTCCAAGGCGAAAATAGCTTACATGCTTATGTTTTCTTAAGAAAGCATGAATACCATTTCTCAAAGCACCAGTACCTTTACCGTGAATTATATAGACTGTATGAAAACGATTCATAAAGCAACCGTCCAAAAATCTATCAACCTCAAGAATAGCCTCATCAACAGTAAGTCCTATAACATTTATCTCTGTATTAGCAGAGCGAGTTGCAGCTGATGATACAGAATTTTGCTTTGGACTTCTTACATTTCTCATACCAGATTTATTATTCTGTTTTTTCTGTGGTGTTATGTCTTGATATAAATCTGAGATATGAATTTTTGTTTTTATAATTCCTGCAACTACATCAACCATTCCATCTTTATTAGCAGGTCCTTGTGCAACAGCTTGTTTATTAAGTGAACCAATAATAACTTTATCACCTTTTTTAACAGTTTCAACTTTTGGTAACGCTATAGAATCTGTATTATCTGTTTCCACCATAGAAATAAGTTTTGCAGTATCTTTTCTTGCAATTTCTCTGGCTTTTTGCAATCTTTGAGAGGCTGCAATATTCTCTTGTTTTTGCAATGTTTTAAGTTCATCACTTAAACGATATGCCTCATCTTGTACTTTTTGAGCATTTAGTTTTGCTTTTTCTGTGATAGCGTCAGCTTGAGCTTGAGCCTGTTTTATAAGTTCATTACTCTTTTCTTCTGCCTGTTTCATTTTGTTTCCGGCATAATCTTTGAGCATTTCAATTTCATCTTGACCATCTTTAAGTTGTTTTTTCAAATCTTCAAGTTGAGATAGCAAAGAATCAAGACGCTTTTCATCATTAGAAAGATGTTTTTTTGCATTTTCTATAATATCTGCTTCTATTCCTAAACGCTGGCTAATGTAAAACGCATTAGATTTACCTGGAACGCCCATGATAATTCTATATGTTGGCATAAGTGTTTGAGTATTAAATTCACAGCTGGCATTTTGAACACCTTCCGATTCAATGGCATATATTTTAAGCTCACCATAGTGAGTTGTTGCCATAACTTTACTGCCAAAGCTACGCAACTTTTCTATTATACTTAAAGCAAGAGCAGCACCTTCGGCAGGGTCTGTACCTGCACCAAGCTCGTCCATTAAAACAAGGCTTTTTTCATTTGCTTGTTTTAAAATCATTCCAATGTTTTTCATGTGCCCTGAAAATGTAGACAAACTTTGTTCAATACTTTGTTCATCGCCAATATCTACAAGTATATTTTCAAAAACACAAACACTACTGCTCTCATGTGCAGGAATAAGCATGCCTGTACATGCCATTGCACACAAAAGTCCCGCTGTTTTAAGTGATACAGTTTTACCACCTGTATTTGGGCCAGTTATAATCATTGTATCATAAGTAAATCCAAGTTCTATATCTGTTGGTATAACTTTTTTACTATCTATAAGTGGATGTCTTGCTTTTTTTAAACTAAATTTCAAATCACTGTTTATTTTAGGCATAACAGCATTTTGTTTTATAGCAAGTTTAGCTTTTGCAACCACCATATCAACATTGAGAATTTTTTCATAGCTATCAAAAAACATAACAGAATTTTGAGCAACCATATTTGAAAGACGAGTTAAAATTTTATTTATTTCATCTTGTTCTTCATTATATAATTGCATAATTTTACTATTAAGTTCTACAACAGCACTTGGTTCTATAAAAAATGTGGAACCAGATGAAGAAACATCGTGAACAGTACCACTTATTTCTCCTTTATATTCAGCTTTTACCGGTACAACAAATTTATTCTGACGAATTGTAACAACTGCTTCTTGAAGATATTTGCTATATTGAGGACTTCTAATAATATGTTCAAGTTTTTCTCTTACTGCACTTTCTGCATTTTTTATTCTTCTTCTGATTGAAAACAGTTCATCACTTGCAGTGTCTGCAACTTGATTATCAGATAAAATAGAATCAAATATAATTTTTTCAAGCTGAG
>JAHHUD010000027.1 GCA_020024185.1 Oscillospiraceae bacterium
TTTAGTTTTCCATATCAATATTATTTTCTTTTATAAAAATATTTAATTCTTCATTATCTTTTGCAAAATCATTTTCTTCTTTTATAGTTTTTATTATAACTTTCTGCATTTTCTTTCCAAAATTTTTGTCTGTATTTTTTGTCTGTATATGTCTATAAAGTGGTGATTTATTTATCTCCCATTTTTTATTTAGGGATTTTAACATTGGAATTAAAATCTTTAAAAATTTTAAATTTTGTTTTGTAGTGCTGTAAAGTTGAAATTGTGCTACATAAGAATTATATTCCCACAAATCAAATATTTTAGCTGCCTGTTTATACACATTTGCAATGTATTCTGCATCATCTAATCTATTTTCTTTTATCGCTATTTCCATTAATGTAATCAATGACGAATGAATTTCACTTGTTGCAGAAAGCAGTTTTTCTTCCACATATTTTTCTGCTTTATTATATTCTTTTTGTGCTATGTATAAATTGGCTTGTAACTGAACTTTATCAACCACGCTTTTATCTTTAATTTCATTCAATAATTCTTGTGCTTCATTATATTTTTCTTTTTTCATTAATCTTAAAATCAATCGTGATTGAGCTTGTTCTTTTACACTGACATCACTGCTTTGTAAAACTCTGCTGTAAAGTTTATCTATTTCATCTTTATATTTATCTTCATTGGATTTATCTTTTAAATACATTAAAATTGCACCATCTAACAACATGGCAACATTAATAATCAAATCATCACAAGTTGGATATTCTTTTAATTTATCAATTGCTGTACGGTATCCCTTTTCAAATCCGTCTTTTTCCATTTCGTCACTAATTTTATTTAAAAAATTAGCAATTTCTATGTTTGATAAATCATATTTAAAAGATAAAAGTGTATTTAAGTCAGTGTTTAATATTCTTGCCAATGACGGTAACAAAGTTATATCCGGATAAGAAATTCCTTTTTCCCATTTATTAACTGCCGGTGTAGAAACTCCAAGTAAATTTGCTATTTGTTCTTGTGTATAATTATTCTCAATACGCAATTTCTTTATCATTTCATTAATTTTCATAACTTATTCCATCTCCGGTTTACAATTTTTATACTCAAATTCTAACAAGAATATTTATATTTTTCAATTTACCCATTATTAAATTTTAATCAATAAAATTAACTATGAGTAAATTTAATTATTTTATTATAAAAATATGTTTAAACAAAAAAGATGTTGCCGCATAAGCGACAACATCTTTTTTTATAAAGGGGTCTAATGACACTAAAATTATAATTCTTCACCACAGAGTTTAAGAAGTTCTTCCCAACGTCTGTCGATTTCTTCCTGAATTTCAGCGATAAGGTGTTCATTACCTTTTTTGAAGAGGTGTTTGAAACGACCTTGTGGTTTAAGGAAGTTTTCGATTGGTTGTTTAACCTTTGGTCTGTATGAAAGTTTGTATTCACCATCGATAACTTCGTAAAGTGGCCAGTAGCATGTTTCAACAGCCAATTTTGTGATTTCCATCATATCTTCTGAGTTGTATCTCCAACCACGTGGACATGGAGCAAGGATATTAAGGAAAGCAGAACCTTCTGTGTAGATAGCTTTTTCAGCTTTTTCGTGAAGGTCTTTAAAGTTACCAATAAATGTTGTTTGTGCAACATATGGAATATGATGTGCAGCGATAATTTCTGTCAAATCTTTTCTGTTTTGTTTTTTACCTGTGCTGCATTTACCAACAGCTGTTGTTGTTGTATCTGCATATTTTGGTGTACCTGATGAACGTTGGATACCTGTGTTCATGTAAGCACCGTTGTCGTAACATACGTAAACCATGTCATGACCACGTTCCATAGCACCAGAAAGTGATTGGAAACCGATATCGTATGTACCGCCGTCACCGCCAAATGCGATGAATTTGTATGTTTCGTCGATTTTGCCTCTCTTTTTGAGTGCATAGTAAGCTGTTTCTACACCACTGATTGTAGCACCTGCATTTTCAAATGCAGAGTGGATGAAAGAGTCATTCCATGCTGTGTATGGATAGAGACATGTAGAAACTTCCAAACAACCTGTTGCAGAACCAATTACTGCTTTATCTTCTGGTTTTAATGCTCTGAGAACGCCTCTAACAGCAATACCTGCACCACAACCTGCGCAAAGTCTGTGACCGCCAGCCAAACGTTCTGGTTTATTCATTTCTTGTTTAAAATTGTAAGCCATTGCCTCTACCTCCTACTTTCTCAATCCAAGGTAATCGTAACCCATAGGTACGCAACCTGCTTCAACAGCTGCAAAGAGTCTGTCATAAGCTTCTTTGATGGATTCTACTCTAACGTCACGACCACCAAGACCGTAAACGATGTTCAATACAACTGCGTTGCATCTGCCATAAAGAGCTGCTTTTGTATCTGCGCCCAAAGGACCACCAACACTGCTGTAACCTTCAGCCTTGTCCATAACAACAACGCCTTTAACGTTTGCAAGAGCTTTAACGATTTCTTCTTCTGGGAATGGACGATAAACTCTAACTTTAACAAGACCAACTTTTTTGCCTGCTTCTCTCATTTCATCGATAGCAGCTTTTGCTGTACCAGCAGAAGAACCAATGATAACCATTGCGTATTCTGCATCTTCCATTCTGTATTCTTCAATCATGCCATATTTTCTACCTGAAATAGCTTCAAATTCAGCAGCAACATCCATGATAACTTTTTTAGCGTTATCAAGAGCAACTTTTTGCTGATATTTGTGTTCCATATAGTAGTTAGCAATATCGTAAGGACCCATAGAAACAGATTCTTTTGCGTTCAAAAGGTAGTGTTCTGGTTTATATTCACCAACGAATGCTTTAACTTTTTCATCTTCCAAGAGAAGAATGTTTTCAACAGCGTGTGAAGTGATAAAGCCGTCCTGACATGCCATAGCTGGAAGCTGTACGTCTGGATGTTCAGCAATTCTTACACACTGAATATAGTTATCGTATGCTTCTTGTGCGTTTTCTGCATAAATTTGGAGCCAACCTGTATCACGAGCACCCATAGAGTCACTGTGGTCATTGTTGATATTGATAGGGCCTGTTAATGCACGGTTGATACAGCACATTGTGAGTGGCAAACGTGAAGATGCTGCAACATAGAGCATTTCCCACATAAGAGCCAAACCACATGAAGATGTAGCTGTAACTGTTCTTGCACCAGCTGCCTGTGAACCAATACAAGCACTCATTGCACTGTGTTCTGATTCAACTGTAACAAATTCTGTGTCGATAGAACCGTTTGCAATATATGAAGAAATATATTGTGGAATTTCTGTTGATGGTGTGATTGGGAATGCAGGCATTACGTCTGGGTTAATCTGTCTGATTGCTATTGATACGGCTTCATTGCCGGATAATCTTTCTCTTATAGCCATTTAAATTTCCTCCTATTCGCCGATTTTCTTGAATGTGATTGCATCAAATGGACATACTTTGTAGCAGATACCGCATCCTTTGCAGTGGTCAAAGTCAAAATCAAGTCTCTTTGAATCTACAACAGGAATAGCGCTGTCTGGACATGCTGGTGCACAAAGCAAGCATTGTTTGCATTTGTCTTCAATAAATGTTGGGATTGCAACTCTCCATTCACCTGTGTTGAAGTGTTCAGAGTTGCCGGAGCCATAAATCATACCACCTGGAGTCATTTCATGCCAAGCGTTCTGTTCGTTAATATGCTTCATCAAATTATCTTTCATAAAGCTTTACCTCCTTAAGGGAAATTCTCAATGCTTCCATGTTGCTGTCAATAACTTCTGGTTTTGAAGCAAATTTGTGTTTCAAAGATGCTTCCATGTTATTGAGGAATTCTTCATCACTCATAACACCACTTGCTCTAACTACTGCTGCAAGCATTGGTGTATTTGGAATGTTTTTACCAATTGTTGCAACAGAGATTTTTGCAGCATCAATTGTATAAACTTTACCTGTATAACCTTTGAGCAATGGAACGATTTCAGATGGGTCTTTTGCTGTGTTGATAACAATACCACCTTCTGCTTTAAGACCTGCTGTTACATCAACTGATTCAAGCAAAGTTTCATCAACAACTGCCACATAGTCTGGGTAGTAAATGTTAGAATGAACTCTGAGTGGTTCATCGCTCAATCTGTTGTAAGCTGTGATTGGAGCACCCATTCTTTCTGGACCATATTCTGGGAAACCTTGAATATAAAGGCCTGTGCTGAATGCTACGTCTGCAAGGAGGAGGGAAGCTGTTTTTGCACCCTGGCCACCTCTACCGTGCCAACGGATTTCTGTAAGTTTCTTCATTTTAAATCCCCTTTCAAATTTTAGCAATTATATATATTGCCTTATATCAAGCAATTTAATAAATTGCAATATTGATTTTATCGTCCAAATAAATATTATATATACATATCATTTATATAAGCAAAATATATAAAAAAAAGTTATATATATCTATATAATAAATATTTAGATTGTACGTTAAGTATAATACAAAGACTTTGTTTTTGCAATAGAAAAATATTTGTATTGCCCTGTTTATTTAATAGAATATTTTAACTTTATTAAATTTTAATTATAAAAGCTTTGAGTTTGTTTACAACTGTATTTGTATGGTGTACTATTTCAATATTTTTTGTGCTTTGTGCATAATTTTATCATAAAAATTTCTACACTATAAAATTATATTTGCTTAAAAATCGACAGAGCAAATTAGCTCTGTCGATTTAAAATTTCAATTATTTGCTTCCTGCTGCCACTTTAGATTGAGCCTTATCATGTTCCCAGTTCCATGGGTCTTTTTTTATAATTCCGTCTGCAAATGGGAAAATGAAAGAAATAATCAATACTAAAGCCAATATCCATTGATACCAAAGAAGTGGGATAATTTCCATTGGGCTTATTGCAAAACCTGCTGCTGCTGCAAGAGAACCGGCAGATAAGAGTTGAGCACCATAAGGGATTGCGCCTTGGAATATACATGATGTAATATCAAGTATAGATGCTGTCTTTCTTGGGTCAACTTTATATTCTTTTGAAATACCTTTTGCGATAGGGCCAACAATAATAATAGCAACTGTGTTATTTGCTGTTGCCATATCTGCTGCTGCTGTCAAAGCTGCAATACCAATTTGTGCAGATTTTGGTCCTTTAATAAATGTCTGAATTTTAGAAAGAAGCCAATCCAATCCGCCATTTTTTGTAACCATATAAGACAAACCACCCATAAGCAATGAAAGAAGGAATACTTCAATCATTCCAGAGAAGCCAGCATAGATGTTTTGTGCAAATGTAAGTATTGTAAGTTCTCCACCAACAAGCCCGATAATTCCAGCAGAGAAAATACCAACTGTAAGAGTAAGAAATACGTTAAATCCTGCAACTGCAAGAACTAAAACAAGTATGTAAGGCACAACTTTTATTATGCTAAATTCCAAACTTGGAACAGCAACTGCTGTTTCTGGACGTCCAAAAACAACAAGTAATATAATTGTTATAATAGCAGCCGGAGTTGCTATCAAACCATTAACACGGAACTTATCTTTCATTTCACAACCCTGTGTTCTTGTTGCAGCAATAGTTGTATCTGAAATCATAGATAAGTTATCACCAAACATAGCACCACCAACAACTGCTGCAAGTGCCAACGGAACATTAAGTCCTGCTTTATCTGCAACACCACATGCTATTGGTACCAAAGCTGCAATTGTACCCATTGATGTACCTGTTGCAACGCCAAGAAATGCGCCAATTACAAACAGACCTGCTATGAGAAATTGTGCCGGAATAAATTTTAAACCGAGATTAACTGTTGCATCAACACCACCCATAGCTTTTGCAACTGTTGAGAATGCTCCTGCAAATAAGTATACAGCAAGCATAATAATGATATTTTCTTCACCACAACCTTTTGCAAAGTCTGAGAATTTGTCATTAAGTGAACCTTTGAACATCATAAATGCAATTATAATAGCTATAAATAATGCTACCGGTGAAGGAAATTGATAGAATGCCATTTCCATACCTTGTCTTTGCAGTATAATACCTGCGCCAAGATAAATGACAATAAATACCAGCAATGGTATGAGTGCAAGTCCATTACCCTTTTTCTGATTATTACTCATTGTAACTAACCTCCTAATAATAAGTTTAACATTTTCGTTTTCTTAAAGCCAAAATCTTAATTTATATAATTTATACTATAAAAAGAAATAAAATATTATTAAGATTTTAAAATAATGTGAAGTAATAACTAACGGCCTCATAAATTTTGTTATTTTCACATAATTTTTTTCAACTTTAAGTTTATCTGTTTATTATATATTACCAAAACTATGTGTTTATATCAATAACAGATTTCTAATAACTAGTTATCGTTTTTTTCTATATCAAAAATATCTCATTATCTGTTTTACATATAACTAGATATAGAAACAAACTGCTATCACTATTTTTTTTATTATGCTATTATAAAAGTATAAAGCAAAAGCACTATAAAAACCATAGTTAATGTTGAAAATTTATAGTCAAAATGTCATATATAAAAATGATAATATATTTTGTGATTAAATTAAATTTAGTTTCATATCATTTAGTATCGTATCATTGGTATTCTGTTGGTAGAGTACCTTAAATTTATAGTAATTGTTTATTTAAAGGAGTTTTTATTATGGATTATACAAACAAAGGTTTTGGTACAAGAGCTATCCACGCTGGTAACGTACACGACAAACAATATGGCGCTTTAACAATGCCAATTTATCAAACATCTACATTCGTATTTGATTCTTGTGAACAAGGTGCAGCAAGATTCTCAGGTCAAGAAGAAGGATTTATTTATTCTCGTCTTGGAAACCCAACAACTGCTGTTCTTGAAGCAAAAATTGCACACTTAGATGGTGCTGAAGCAGCTGCTGCAACATCTGCTGGTATGGGTGCTATTTCAGCAACACTTTGGACAATTGCAAGAGCAGGTGCTCACATCATTGCTGATGGCACACTTTATGGTTGTACATATGCTCTTCTTGCTCACGGTTTAACAAGATATGGTGTTGAAGTTGACTTTATTGATACTTCTGATATTGAAGTTTTGAAATCTAAATTCAAAGAAAACACAGTTGCTGTTTACCTTGAAACTCCAGCAAACCCTAACCTAAAAATCACAGATATCGAAGAAGTTGCAAAAGTAGCACATGCTTATAATAAAGATATTAAAGTTATATGTGATAACACATTTGCTTCTCCATATCTACAATCACCACTTGCTCTCGGCGCTGATGTAGTTGTATACTCTGCAACAAAATATCTCAACGGTCATGGTGATGTTATCGCTGGTTTTGTTTCCGGTAAAAAAGATTTCATTAATGAAGTTAAAATGTTCGGTATCAAAGATATGACAGGTGCTGTTCTTGGTCCACAAGAAGCATTCCTCATTCTCCGTGGTCTTAAAACATTTGAAATCAGAATGCAAAGACACTGTGAAAACGGCAAAAAAGTTGCTGAATTCCTTAACAATCACCCAATGGTTGAAAAAGTTTACTATCCAGGTCTTGAATCACATAAAAATCATGAAGTTGCTAAAAAACAAATGCGTGATTACGGCGCAATGATTTCATTTGAAGTTAAAGGCGGTAAAGCAGCTGGTGCAAAATTTGTTAACAGTCTTAAACTTTGTACATTGGCAGTTAGCCTTGGTGATGCTGAAACATTAATTGAACACCCAGCATCAATGACTCACTCAACATACTCTCCAGAAGAACTTGAAAAAGCAGGTATTCCAGAAGGTCTCGTAAGAATTTCTGTTGGTCTTGAAAACGCAGAAGATATTATCGAAGACTTGGCTCAAGGTTTTGAATGCCTTTAATAATTAGCCTTTTCTCTTTAAATATCCATACAAATTTCCAACCAAAAGCAGGGTTTTATATCCTGCTTTTGGTTTTTTTATATTTGTATAAAACAGCAGTAAATAATGAATACTGATTTTTTTAATATTTTTTATCATTATATCATATACATATAAGTATCTATAAAATATGGTTTAGGTGGTGTTTTATGAATAAAGAGTATTCCCTTTCAGGAACAAAAATTATTATGAGAAGACTTTTTAAATATGATATTGATAAAATTGTTGATACATATAAAGAATACAACAAATTATTTTACAATCCAATAACTCATTCATTCGTAACAAATATTTTGCTTTATGGTGAAATTTGGGGAGCTTTTTACAATGAAAAACTTATTGGGTGCAATTATTTTTTTCCATTACATTGCGATTTTTTCAAAAGTACAAATACATATTCATCTTTAACTGACTTTATAACTGAGTCTGAAAATTATATGTATATGGGTTATGTTGCCTTAAATGAAAATTATTATAATGCTAAATTATTTAATTTTGCTCAAAACAAAAAACCTGATTTTGATACAATGTATAAATCATTTTTAAACATAGTACAAATACAGGCTTTTAGACAGGGATATAAATATATTTTACACAGTATACCATTAAAAATGACAAATAATATTTCTGTTCTTTTTGAGAATGATTATATTTTATTAAAATTAAGAGGCTTAGATAAGCTTATTGTACATTATATATTTGTTAAAGCTGTATGTCCACAAATAAATTTATATAAAATAGATGATAATACTAAAGAAATAAGAATATGCCTTGAAAACACAAAAGAAATATCAAAATATCTTGAAAACGGATATTGTGGCGTAAAACTTGAAAGTGATTTTAATAGTAAAAATATAATTATAAAAAAACTAATTTGACATTAACAAGCATTTATTATTTGCAGTATTTCTCAACACAATATACTACAAAATACATAATTATCAAAATAATTTAATATCATTTTAAAAATCATATAATACTATGTATAAGATAACATCAACTGTTAAGCAAAACATTGACAAACTTATTTATATATCATAATATTGTATAGAGGTGATTTATTTTGATAAATAATTTTAAAGATTTTCACATGCCAAGATATGATGAAATACCTGATATCGATTTATATATGGACCAACTTTTATCATATATAGATAAGGTGTTATCTCCATTATCAATAACTCATCAAGAAAAATTTCTCACAACATCAATGGTAAATAATTATGTAAAACAAGGCTTGCTTCCACCAACGGTTAAAAAGAGATATTCCAGAGAACATGTTGCTCGCCTTATAGAAATTTGTATTGCTAAACAAGTACATTCTATAACAGAAATAAGCCGTCTTTTAGATGTGCAAAATGCACTTTTTGATATTGAAACAGCATATAATTATATATGCACAGAGTTGGAAAATGTTTTAAAAAGTACTTTTTCAAATATGCCTTTGCCAGAGGATTCTGCAATAACCACACAAGATGCAAGACTTTTGGTTAGAGATACAACCATAGCTTTTGCCTATAAATTATATATACATCATCTTTGTGACACACTTTATGAACAGCATGTTAATAAAAACATATAAAAAATCCACTTTGAGAAGAAATTCCCAAGGTGGATTTTTAATTTATTTAATTTTCAATCAGTTCTTTTGTATCCATTGAATACACTAATGTACCATCTCTAGATGTTATATTATATTGCCCTGCATATTTTTCATAGTTTTCTACTGCCTCTTTATTTGGATGACCATATTCACTATATTCACCTACAGAAACTGCAACAAAATCCGGAGAGATAACTTTTAAAAATTCTTCTGTGTTTGCATTTGATGCACCATGATGGCCACCTGAAAAAAGTGTTACGTTTCGTGTAAATTCTCTCAACAATCGTTTTTCATACGGTGCTTCACCATCGCCAGTATTGAGAAAAGTAAATGTTCCTTGTTTAAATAATGTTGCAATAGAGGTATTATTTATTTCTAAATCATTATATGTATTATCAAGAACAGTAAGTATACCATCACCTATTGTAAAAATATCACCTTTCATTGCATTATATAAGTTAAATTCTCCATTTTCTTCTCTTTCAATAAGAATATCATATACATCTTCTTCTGGTATATTTTTCTCAGCAAGATTTGGAATAAGCACATCTCTCACTTCAAAATTATCCAATACATTAACAACTTCACTTATATGGTCAAAATGAAAGTGTGTTATAACCAAAAGTTCCAGTTCTTTTACACCTTTACTTTTCAAATATTCCACTATATTATCCTGACCCTCGTCTGTTTGTCCAGCATCTATAAGACAAAACTGTCCATTACTTGAAATAAGTATACTACAACCTTGTCCTACATTAAGAACTGAAATAGTATTTTCTTTTGTAGGTTCAATTATCCCAAAATATTTAAAAACATTGTCATCTCCAAAAAATAATACATAAATTGCAACTATGCAGAACATTATAAAAAAGTAAGCATTTGAAATTTTATTAAATTTGTAACGTATTTTTACTTTCTTTTTTTCCATTGTTCGTCTTGAATTTTCTTATTTCTTTGTTGAATTGCCTGCCAGTTTTTAACCGGTGTATTTTTTTTCTTTGACTTATTCATAGAGTAATTTATTTCCGATTTTGTCTTTTTAGAGCCTAATAAAACTGGTATTAAGTCTTCTCTATGTACCATTTTTAAAGCTTGTAAAACAACCTGAGCATTCTTTGGCAAGTAATATTGTAACAAAGCTCTTTGCATTGCTTTTTCTTTTGGGTCTTTTGCAACATAAATTGGTTTTAATGTATATGGGTCAAGACCTGTATAATACATTGAGGTTGATATTGTGCCAGGAGTTGGATAAAAATCTTGAACCTGTTCTGGTCTTATCTTATTTTTCGCAAGATATTCTGCAAGCTGAACAGCATCTTTTAAGGTACTTCCTGGGTGACTGCTCATGAGATATGGAACAAGATACTGTTCTTTCCCTATTTCTTTTGTAAGCTTATAAAATTTATTTTGGAATTTATCATATAACCCCAAACCCGGTTTTCCCATATATTCAAGTGTTTTTGGTGCAAAATGTTCCGGTGCAACTTTAAGTTGTCCACTTACATGATGTTTTACAATTTCTTTAAAGAAATCATCTTTTTTATCATGCATCATATAGTCATATCTCAAACCACTTCTGACAAAAACTTTTTTTACACCTTCAACTGCTCTAACTTTTCTCAAAAGTTCAAGATAGTCACTATGGTCGACTTCCAAATGAGGACAAGGAGTTGGTGCAAGACATTTTCTATCTGGACAAAGCCCTTGAGTAACCTGTTTTTTACAGCTTGGTATACGAAAATCAGCCGTTGGCCCACCAACGTCATGTATATAACCTTTAAAGTTAGGGCTTTTCGCAATTTGTTTTGCCTCTTTAACAACACTCTCATGGCTTCGACTTGTAACAAATCTACCTTGATGCATTGTTATAGCACAGAAGTTACATCCACCAAAACAGCCACGATTGTGGATAATAGAAAATGATACCTCTTGTATAGAGTTAAGTCCACCTTCCTTATCATAAACAGCAGGATATGTGCGTGTAAACGGCAAGCTGAAAAGCGCATCTAATTCTGCACGATAAAGTGGTCTTGTTGGCTTATTTTGAACTAAATACAAATCATTATCTTGTTTTTGAACAATAATTTTACCATTTATATGGTCTTGATTTTCCATCTGTACTCTAGTGGCTTTTGAATAACTTACTTTATCTTCACTTACTTTTTTAAAGCTTGCACATTCTGCATAGCCTGTTGGCAGTTCGTATTGATGTGCAAGATAACAAGTACCTGGTATATCGTGTATTGTCTTTATATCTTCGCCTTTGGCAAGTCTTGTTACAATTTCTTTTGTCTGTCTTTCGCTCATGCCATAACTTAATAAATCTGCACCGCTGTCAACAAGAATTGAAGGCATAACAGAGTCTGACCAATAATCATAATGAGCAAATCTTCTCAAAGATGCCTCTATTCCCCCTATAATAACAGGCAAATCCGGATAAGCCTCTTTTGCAAGTTTTGTATAGACAGTAATTGCTCTATCTGGGCGTTTACCTTGTTTACCGCCTGCGGAATAGTCATCGGTTTCTCTGCGTCTTTTTGCAACTGTATAATGTGTAACCATACTGTCAACATTGCCGCTGCCTATCAAAAAGCCATATTTTGGTTTACCAAATCTTTTAAAATCTTCACAATTATCAAATCGTGGCTGAGGCAAAACACAAACATTAAATCCTAAAGATTCAACAATTCTTGATATAACTGCTGTACCAAAACTTGGATGATCAACATATGCGTCACCACCGACAACTACAAAGTCTGGTTGTTCAAATCCATATTCCAACATTTCTTTATATGTTATAGGTAAAAGTTTATTGTTCATTGTTAATCATCATCTCCAACCATTGATTTTTTGTAATAAGCACTTGTCTTGGTTTACTTCCTTCATAAGGGCCTATTATCCCCATTTCTTCCATTTCGTCCATAATTCTTGCGGCACGTGCATAACCCAATTTTAATTTTCTTTGCAATAAAGATGTTGATGCTTGTCCCATATCAACAACAACTTCTATTGCTTTTGTAACCATTTCATCTCTTTGTTCACCATCTTGAGATGATGATACCCCACCTTTTGAAGATGAAGCAGCTGCTATTTGTTCCATAGATGAAATCATTTCTTCATTATAGTTTGCAGTATAGTCTTTTTTAATAAATTCAATAACGCTTGCTATTTCACTGTCTTTTACATAAGCACCTTGTACTCTTATAGGTTTTGCAGCACCAAGTGGAAGATAAAGCATATCACCCATACCTAATAGTTTTTCTGCTCCGCCACCGTCAAGAATTGTACGGCTGTCTATTTGAGAAGAAACTGCAAAAGCAATTCTTGCAGGTATATTAGCTTTAATAAGGCCTGTGATAACATCAACAGATGGACGCTGTGTTGCAACAATAAGGTGCATACCGGCAGCTCTTGCTTTTTGAGCAATACGACATATATAATCTTCAACCTCTTTACCCGCAACCATCATAAGGTCTGCCAACTCATCTATAATAATTGCTATATACGGAAGTTTTTCAAGGTCATCTCTTGTTTGTGCCAGTTTATTATAGCTTTTTATTTCTCTTACACCTGTTTCTGCAAACAATTTATATCTTTTTTCCATTTCTGCAACAGCTGTTCCAAGAGCACCTGCCGCTTTCTTTGGTTCTGTAACAACCGGCATAAGAAGATGTGGTATACCGTTATATTCTGCAAGCTCAACAACTTTTGGGTCAACCAAAATAAGTTTTACATCATCAGGTGAAGAACGATATAAAAAACTTGTAATAATGGAGTTAACACAAACTGATTTACCACTACCAGTTGAACCAGCTATAAGCAAGTGAGGCATTTTTGTAAGGTCTGCAACAACAACATCGCCGGCAATATCAACTCCCAAAGCAATCGAAAGTGGACTTTCAGAATTTTTAAATTCTTTGCTTTCAAACAAAGTGCGAATATTTACAGCTGTTGATGCTTTGTTTGGCACTTCTATACCAACTGCTGCTTTATTTGGAATTGGAGCTTCAATTCTTACACCACCGGCAGCAAGATTTAAGGCTATATCGTCTGCAAGATTTGTTATTTTGCTTATCTTAACTCCTGCCAAAGGCTGAAGTTCATATCTTGTTACTGATGGACCTCTTGAAATATCTATAATTTTTGTTTTTACGCCAAAACTGTCAAGTGTATCAACCAATAGCTGTGCATTTGTTTTAAGCTCGCTTTCTATATCTCCTTTAAGTTTGTTTGATGGCTTATCAAACAATGTAATTGGAGGTTTTTTATAAACATATTCAACAACTTCTACATCAGTTATTTTTTCTTCTTGGTCTTTATTTTCAAAGTTTTCAACATTTTCTGTATTTATGTTATTTTCAATATTTTCTGAATTTTCTTGATATGGGATTTCTTCTGGTTGTGGGGTTGTGGTAAGATTGAGTTTTCTCATTATTTCCTCAATCTTTGTATTTTCTATAAGTTTATTTTCTTGTACCTTATCAAATGTAGCTTGATAATCTTCTAAATCAGACAGATTTTCTACATCGCTTTGGTGTATATTATTTTCTTCATCATCATTTGGCACATCAATTTCAAAATCAATTTTTTTAGGCTTTAATTTTGCTTTTTCATACTGTTCTATTTCAGCTTGCTTTGCAGCTCTTGCCTGCTCTCTTGCAATACGGCTTTCTTGAATAGATTTTTCCATTTGCTGTTTTTGCTTTTCAGCACCATCTTTTGTTTTTCTATAAATATCATATGGTGTTGTATCTGTTATAAACATAGCAAGCACAGCTGTTATTAAAGATAGAATAACTGCTGTTGGGGCAACACCCAAAGCTTTTATAAGTGGTAAAGTTATAATACCTGCAATCCAACCTCCCGAAAAAGTCATGGTTTTTGCTTGGTTATATAAGCCTGAAAATGTAATAATTCTTGATGCTTCGTCTGTAAATGCAGTTTGCAAAATATGTATAAGACTAGCTGATAAAAAAACAAAAAACACAGTTTGTACAGTTTTCCACTTAACTGGCTTATTTGTTGCAGTAAGAATTGCAAGATAAATAAGAATAATGCCGATTATATAGTTTGTCGTTCCAAAAATTCCAAAAGTGAAATTTTTCAGCACTTCCCATACAGCTTGTCCCGGTATAAAACATAAACCAAGCCACAAAACACCCACCGCAAACATAACTATGCTCCATGAGCGATTTATTTCTGATTTTTTCTGTTCTTGTTTTGAAGGTCTTCCTCTTTTTTTACTTGTAGAAGATTTTTTTATGTTATTTGACCCTGTTTTTGCCATATTATTTCTCCATTTTACTGAGTTGTTATAAAAAATATATGTAATGGGCATAATAGCCCAATTTTAATTAAAGTTTACATTATATAATAACATACTTATAGAAAAAATAAAAGTGAAAGCTTTTTTGTGTATCAAAAGCCGACAATACTATTCATCTTTTTCAATTTCACTATAAAGATAGTCCAGTGCATCTCCTATATATCCAATTTGGTCAATAAGTCCTTCTTTTACTGCCATATTACCATCAAGACAAGTTCCCATATCCATAATTAAATCTCCATTTTTAGTCATTAATTTGGAAAATTTTGCCTTGGAAATTTTTGAGTTTTCAGAAACAAAATTGGATACTCTATCCTGAATAGAATCCAGGTAATTCATTGTTTGATTTGTTGCAAGAACTGTGCCACTATGACGCACTGGATGAACTGTCATAGTTGCAGTTGGAACTATGAAGGATTTTTTTGCACTTACTGCAAGAGGAATACCAATTGAATGTCCACCACCAAGCACCAAGCTTGCCGTTGGCTTTGTTATTCCACGTATAAGCTCTGCAATTGCAAGACCTGCCTCTACATCTCCCCCAACAGTGTTTAAAATCACCAAAAGTCCTTTAATATCAGGGTCTTCTTGTACCGATATCAATTGTGGGATAACATGCTCATATTTTGTTGTTTTCATTTGATTATTTGATTCAAAATGTCCTTCAATCTGACCTATAATAGTAAGACAATGTATTGGATATTTACCTTTTGTTGTATTCACAAGCCCTTGCTCATTATTTATATTTTCATTTTCTTCTTTTTCCATTTTCAGTCCTCCTTTTATTTTATATTATTATGGACAATAATCTCACGTTTTATTAAAATGTGTAAACTTGTTTAAATATTTGACAAAGTTTAATAATACTTATATAATAATTATTATAATTATAGATATAATCCAATGTTATATATAATCCAAAATAAAAATTATAAACAAACTATAAAAAGGCGGTATTTTATGTCAAATTCAAAAGTTTCATTGCCTGTTATCAGACGTTTACCACGCTATTTCAGATATATTACAGAACTTAAATCAAACGGTAAAACAAGAGTTTCATCTAGCCAATTGGCTGCAGTTATGGGTTCAACTCCAAGCCAAGTGCGTCAAGACTTTAACTGCTTTGGTGGTTTTGGTCAACAGGGTATTGGTTACAGTGTAGACTTACTATATGATGAAATTGAACATTTGTTGTTTCCAAACAGCCATATTGATGCAATTTTAATTGGTGCAGGTAGTCTTGGTGCAACTATGGCAAATTTTGTTTTAACAGAAACAGAAGGTGTAAATCTTAAAGCTATTTTTGACAATAATCAAAATCTTGTTGGCAAAACATTAAGCAATATCAAAATCCACGATGTTGAAACAGTTGTAGATTACTGCCAAGAACATAAACCTGAACTTATCATTATCTGTATTCCAAAAGCAGCAGCGGAACAACTTGCTCCTGTTATACTTAAATCCGGTGTTAAAGGTATTTGGAACTTTAGCCACTACGATTACAGTGTATATGATAAATCCTTAATTGTTGAAAATGTTCACCTTAGAGATAGCCTTATGGCATTGTCTTATAGAATAAATCATAGTGAAGACGAGGAATAGTTATGAGTAAATGGACTATCGTTTGTGATTCTTCATGCGATGTATTGTCAATTGACAATCTCGCCCCTGATTGCACATTTAATATTGCACCACTCAAAGTTAATTTTGGTGATACTGTGTTTGTTGATGACGAAACACTTGACCGTGATTTACTTGTGCGTTACGTAACCACAAGCAAAGAGTCTTCCGGTTCTGCTTGTCCGGCTCCATTTGATTGGCTTCAATATTTTGAACAGGCAGAAAATGTTATCGCCATTACAATTTCAAATAACTTGAGTGGTTCATACAATTCTGCAATGGTTGCAAAAGAAATGTTTTTAGAAAAATATCCAGACAGAAAAATTCATGTTGTAAACAGCCGTTCTGTGTGTGGTTCAATGATTTTACTTGCACAAAAAGTTAATGAGCTTATTGCAAAAAACTTATCTTTTGACGAAGTTGTAAATGAAGTTGAAACATATAATAACGACATGCAACTTGTTTTCTGCTTGCAAAACTACAATACACTTATTAAAAACGGCAGAATGAATCCACTTGTTGGTGCAGTTGCTTCTGCTTTAGGTATCAGGGCAATTGCAATTAAATCACCTCTTGGAGAAATCAAGGTTGTTTCAAAACAAAGAGGCGACCATAGTACTTATAAATATATGGTTAATCTTATGGCAGAAAAGAAAAATATTTCTGACACCCCAATATATATAAATCATTGCGAAAATGAAGCTGGTGCAAATACCATAAAAAATCTTCTCACAGAGCTTTATGGTTGCAAAAATATTACCATTTTAAAAACAAGAGGTCTTTGTTCTTATTACGCAAACCTTGGTGGTATTATTATTTCTTATTAAAAAAATTAGTCTGTATCAAAAGATACAGACTTTTTTATTGTTAAAAATACTATATTAACCAGTATTTTTTAGTAATACTCGTTTATTTTTGCACCTGCAAAAAAGTGCAGTTTCATTTCTCTTGAAAGATATTCAAGGGCTTTTATTCCCCAAACACTATTTCCTTTATCATCAAGCTTTGGTGAATAAACTGCAATACCAAAATTTTCTTCAACAGAGGCAACTATTCCTCCACCAACTCCACTTTTTGCCGGTATTCCAATATCAATTGCAAATTCACCACTTCCGTCATACAAACCACAAGTCACCATAAGTGTTTTTACAATTTTTACAATAGAATTATCAATAAGCCTTTCACCTGTAAAAATATTAACTCCGTCATTAGCAAGTACACTTCCAAAATAAGCAAGGTCAATTGCGGTTATCTCAACAGAACACATTTTAAAGTATACATCAAGAACTTCTTCAACATCTTTTTCCAAAACACCTTCACTTTTAAGCAGATAGGCTATTGAACGGTTTCTATCTCCAGACGCTTTTTCCGATAGATAAACTTTTTCAGAAATTTGAATATCGTCTCTGTTGCACAATTTTCTTGTAAGCTCCAAAAAACTAGCAAAAGGAAATGGTGTATCAATAACACCTGCAACTGCGATTGCTCCTGCATTTATCATTGGGTTTAACGGTATGTGTGTTTTTGTTTCCAATTTTATCATAGAATTAAATGGGTCACCTGTTGGTTCAACCCAAACTTTTGAAAAAACTTTTTCTGTCCCTGCTGTCTGTAAAGCCAAAATCAAGCTTATTGTTTTTGAAATACTCTGTATTGTAAAAAGTGTTTCGCAGTCACCGGCTGTATATATTTTTTTATTATTTGCCACAACTGCAATTCCTAAAGCAGATGGGTCAACATTTTCAAGTTCTGGTATATAGCTTGCTACTTTACCTGTATTTTTACAGCTTTTTGCATAATTTAACGATAATTCCACAACTTTTTGCAAATCTTTTGGCGCTGAATTTTCCATTATACACATCCCTCTTTTCCATTCATCTATATCACATAAACCTAAATAAAATATTTATAATTTAATATTATATTCTCATATTATGTTTGAAATATAAAACAGCATATAACGCACATCTATACTATGTAAATTTTATTAAATTATTATACATAAGTATTATATTATAAAACAAATCGCTAATCATTTCAACATTAATATAGTGTAGTGTTGAAAACTATATTATATTTCTCTCCCAATTTTTCTTTTATAATAAATAAACCATTA
>JAHHUD010000028.1 GCA_020024185.1 Oscillospiraceae bacterium
TACTCTTGGACAAAGTGAAACACGTCTTGATGCAAAGACAATAAGTGAAAAAACAGGAGTTACACTAAGATTTTCACTTAAAATATTAAACAAACTTGTTCAAAATGAAATAGTTAAATCATATAAAGGTGCAAAGGGTGGATATGTTCTTGCTCGAGAGCCTAAATATATAAACTTGAAACAAGTAATAGAGGCAATAGAGGGAAAATATACTTTGGTAAAATGTATTGACTCTGATTTTCCTTGCACACAAAATACAGAAGGATTTTGTAAATTTAAGAAAGAGTTTGCGAGAATTAGCCATCAAACTAATAAAGAACTTGAACAGCTTACATTTGATAAATTTCTATAGCATGCACAATTATAAGTAGTATAATATTTAAAATAATAATATACATAAACGATAATATTTAATAAACCGAATTTAAGGACAACTTTATATTAAAATGCAAAAAACGTAATTTTAAAAAATAAAGTAATATCTTAAATTCGGTTTTTAATATATAGTAAAAAATAAATTGAAAAAAGTAACAAAAATTGTAAACATTTTGTTGGTTGATTTATGCAAATTTAAATGTTATGATATAGCCAAATAAAAAACCATATCATAAAAAATATTTATAAATAATATAGAATTAAACTTTATAAAAGTAATTACACACATATTGATTTATATATTACATAAAAAAATTAAAAATATGTTTGTGTAAATAAACTAAATTGAGTATTCAAATATAGTTAAGTTAACAAAAAAATAAACATGTTTTAAAAAAAGCTTGTGTAATTCGTGTATTACAGTTATAATAGGTACTGTTAATGTCATCATGAAAATAATTAATGGTTTGTATAAAATATGAATATTGTTATTATATGATGAATTATTTTAAGTGAAATACTGAATTATTTATAGTATTTGGTTAGTGCATTAACCGTAAGGGAAACGGTTTAGCAATAAATACAAAAAAGAAAGGATACCCCACAAATGAAAAAGTTTTTATCACTTTTACTCGCAGGTGCTTTGGCTCTCAGCCTTGTAGCATGTGGTGGCGAAAAACAACAAACAAACCAGGGTAGTACTGGTAAATCACCTGACAACGATTTAGTTGTTGCACTCCAAGCTGATGCTACAAACTTGGATCCTCACGTTGGTGGCAATGGTAACACAAACCAAGTTGTTAACGAAATGTATGAAGCTCTTGTTGCTTTCGACGAAAACACAAAGATTATTCCAGCTCTTGCAAAATCTTACACAGTGTCCGAAGATGGTATGTCTTACACATTTGTTCTTGAAGAAGGCGTTAAATTCCACGATGGTGAACCATTTAATGCAGAAGCAGTTAAAGCAGTTTATGAACGTGGTAAAGCAAATCCAAGCTTGTCACTTTCAAGACAAATTGGTACAAAAGAAAAACCAAACTGGGAAGATGTAATTGTTGATAGTGAATATCAAGTTACAATCAAATTAGTTAAACCAAACAATACATTTATCAACAAACTTACACAAGTAAGAATGGTATCTCCAAAAGCTATGGCTAGAGAAGATGCAGAAGATTACTTGGCAAAAAATTCTGCTGGTACAGGTCCATACGTTCTTTCTGAAAGAGTTGACGGTGCTTACACAAAAATGGTTCGCAACGAAAACTACTGGAGAGAAGGACCAAAAGTTGACAGCCTCAAATTTGTTGTTGTTCCAGAAGATGCTTCTAGAATTGCAATGCTCAAAACAGGCGAAGCTGACTTCATCACACCAGTTCCAGTTACAGATGTAAAACAATTTGATGGTTCATCTGACGTTAAAGTTGTAGACTCAGTTGCTACAATCTTTAGATATTGTACATTAAACCAAGACTACACTCTTGCAGATGGTAGAAAACCATTTGCTGATAAAAGAGTTCGTCAAGCTATGAACTATGCATTTGACAGTGAAGCATTTGCAAATGTTGTTTTCTTCGGTTATGGTGTTGAACCAACTTCTGTATACTCAGAAGCACTTTCTTACCATCACGCAATGACACCTTACAAAAAAGACCTTGAAAAAGCTAAATCTTTGATGAAAGAAGCAGGCTTTGAAAGCGGTTTCCCAGTTGAAATTGTTGTTGACAACACAACAATCGAACAAAGAGGTGCTGAATTCTTAAAACAACAACTTTCTGAAATTAACATTGATGTTAAATTGATGCCAAACGAATCTACAGCAAACGCTGAAATTACAAGTGCTCCACGTGAAGAAACAAAAGTTCAGATGTGGTATGTAAACTGGTCATCAGGTTCTTACGATGCTGATGGTGCTATGAGAAGTATTCTCCACAGTGAAAAATTCCCACCAGCTGGATACAATACATCATTCTGGAAAAACGAAGAATTTGACAAACTTCTTGATGATGCTTTGTTGATGTCAGATACAACTGAAATCGAAAAAGCATATGCTAGAGCACAAGAAATTGCTTGGGAAGAATGTCCATGGATATTCTTGGGCAGTGACTGTAACGTTTACGCTCAAAAAACATACTTAGATGGTGTTGTAAAATTCCCAGGTGGCACAGTAGGCTTCAGAACAGCAAGTCTTGATCACGAATAATTAATTTGAAGACTATTCACTAACTTTAGTAAAATGAGAAAAAGGGGTAGTAGTGATACTACTCCTTTTCTTATAGCGGAGGTATTTTAATGGGTCGTTATTTTGTAAAACGTATATTGGAGACAATTCCATTAATGCTCATTATTTCCATTTTTGTTTTTATGTTTATTCACCTTTTGCCAGGTGACCCTGCAAAACAGCTTGCTGGTGTTGAGGCAACATATGAAGAAGTAGAAGCAATTAGAGAAGAATTTGGGCTTAATAAACCACTTTTAGTTCAGTATTTTGATTATATGAAAGGCCTTTTAACAGGCCATATGGGACGTAGTCTTAAATCAAATTTGGATGTAGGACAATTGATTTGGGACCGTTTCCAATTTACAATTAAATTGGTTTTTGCAGGTGTACTTTGGGCACCGGCATTGGGTATTTTTATTGGTGTAATGTGTGCTATTAAGCGTGGAAAACCTTTTGATATTGTAGGAATGCTTATAGCTATTACAGGTCTTTCAGCACCAGGTTTCTGGGTAGGTCTTATGCTTGTTCAGATTCTTGCTGTTTCATTGGGTTGGCTTCCTTCTGGTGGTTTGGAATCATGGAAGGGTATTATAATGCCATCAATTGTTATGGGACAAGGTATCATGGCTGTTTTGGCAAGATACTCACGTTCTTCAATGCTTGAAACTTTGAGAGAAGACTATGTGCGTACAGCAAGAGCAAAAGGTCAAAAAGAATCTATTGTTATGTTCCGTCACGCATTTAAAAACTCTCTTATTCAAATTGTAACAATCCTCGGTTTGCAAATCGGTGGTTTGTTGTCTGGTTCTGTTATTACAGAAACTATATTCTCTATCCCTGGTATGGGTAGATTGTTGGTTGACTCGATTGCTTTCCGTGACTATCCAGCTATCCAAGGTCTTTTGATGATATTTGCTTTGCAATATGTTCTCATAAACCTTGTTGTTGACCTACTTTACGGCGTAATCAATCCAAAAATTCGTTACGATTAATATAAGGAGGATATTATGTCAAATAAAGAACAATTAAAAAATGAAGAATTACAACAAAACAATTCATTTGATGAAAGTTATGTTGATGATAATATAGCTACTGTTTCTAGTAGCAAATTTAAAATGTTCGTAAAGAAATTTATGAAAAGAAAAACCGCAGTTATCGGTTTTGCTATTATAGTGATTTTGCTTTTAATGGCTATCTTTGGACCAGCACTAGCTCCACAAGACCCAGCTAAGTATGATTACAGCAATATGTTTGCACCTCCAAGTGCAGAACATTGGTTTGGTACAGACCTTTACGGTCGTGATATTTTTAGCCGTATTCTTGCTGGTGCTCCACTTACATTAGGTGTTGCTCTTTCATCAGTTTTAGTGGGTACAATTGTAGGTACAATTCTTGGTCTTCTTGCTGGTTATTATGGTGGTTGGATTGAAATGCTCGTTATGCGTGGTTCAGACGTATTATTCAGCTTCCCAGATATCTTGCTTGCAATTGCAATCGTTGCATTGCTTGGACCTGGTATTATTAACGTATTTATTGCTGTTGCAGTATTTACAGTTCCAAGTATTGCACGTATGATGCGAAGCGCAACTCTTGCAGTTAAAGGTTCTCTTTATGTTGAAGTTGCACAGAGTTTAGGATGTAAAGATGCTCGTATCTTATTCTTACATATTTTCCCAGGCACAACACAGACACTTATTGTTAACTTTACAATGAGAATTGGTTCTGCTATCATGGCAGCTTCTGGTCTTAGTTTCTTGGGATTTGGTGCAAACGTTTCAGACCCAGAATGGGGCGCAATGCTTTCACAGTCAAGATCTTACCTCAGTACAGCACCACATATGCTCTACTTGCCAGGTTTGGTAATCTTTATAACAGTACTCGCATTTAACCTTTTTGGTGATGGTTTAAGAGATACTCTTGACCCAAAAATCAAATAATTTGAAAGGAGTACAAATATGTCACAAGAAGTATTACTTAGTGTAAAAGAATTACGTACAGAATTCTTTTCAAGCAAAAAAAGCAGTGTAACTGCTGTTGATAAAATCTCATTTGATATCAATAGAGGTGAAATTTTGGGCCTCGTTGGTGAATCTGGTTGTGGTAAAAGTGTAACATCTTTGTCTATCATGCAACTCTTGAAAGACACTCCAGGTAAAGTGACAAATGGCGAAGTTATTTTTGAAGGAAGAAACTTGCTTAAACTTTCTGATAAAGAAATCAGAGAAATCCGTGGCGGTAAGATGAGCATGATTTTCCAAGAACCAATGTCAAGTCTTAACCCAGCAATGCGTATAGACAAACAGATGATTGAAGGTATTCGTCTTCACTCTGATATGACAAAGGATCAAGCTAGAGAACATGCTGCAAATATGCTTAAAAAAGTTGGTATACCTGACCCAAGCCGTGTTCTTAAAAACTATCCTCACCAACTTTCAGGTGGTATGAGCCAACGTGTTATGATAGCTATGGCTATGAGCTGCGATCCAACACTTTTGATTGCAGACGAACCAACAACAGCTCTTGACGTTACAATTCAAGCTCAAATTCTTGATTTGATGAAAAAAATTCAAGAAGAAGATAACTCAAGTATTCTTCTCATCACTCATGACTTGGGTGTTGTTGCAGAAATGTGTTCACGTGTTATTGTTATGTATGCTGGTAAAATTGTAGAAGAAGCTCCAGTAGAAATTCTTTTCAAAAACCCATCACACCCATATACACAAGGTCTTATTGCTTCTGTTCCAAAACTTGGTTCAGGTGTAAAAGTTCTTCCAAGTATTCCAGGTAGCGTTCCTGACCTTTCTGCTATGCCAGAAGGATGTCGTTTTGCACCAAGATGTAAATATGCAACAGATAAATGTAGAACTGAAGAACCAGAATTGGTACAAATTGGTGAAAACCACAAATGCCGTTGCTGGCTTAAACAATAAGGATAAGGGGAATAAATAATGGAAAAAATACTTTCTTTGAAAAATGTTTCAAAAACCTTTCCTGTAGGTAAAACACTTTTGGGTAAACCAATTAATCATGTTCATGCAGTAAATAATATCAGCTTTGATATTTATGAAGGTGAAACATTCTCAATTGTTGGTGAATCTGGCTGTGGTAAATCCACAACTGGTAGACTTATAAACCACTTGCTCACACCAGACAGTGGTGAAATTTGGTTCGAAGGTAAAGAAATATCTAAAATCTCTCAAGATGAAATGCGTCCATTGAGAAAAGATATGCAGATGATCTTCCAAGATCCAGCTGGTAGTTTGAACCCTCGTATGAGAGTTTGCGACCTTATAGAAGAACCACTTCTTATTCATACTAACTTGAATAAAGAAGAAAGAATGAAAATTGTTAACGAACTTTTAGGCATTGTTGGTCTTTCAGCAAAACACGCTCAACGTTATCCACACGAATTTTCTGGTGGTCAAAAACAACGTATTGGTATTGCTAGAGCTCTAACAGTTAACCCAAAACTTATTATTGCTGACGAACCTATCTCAGCTTTGGACGTTTCAATTCAAGCACAGGTTCTTAACCTTTTACATCAACTTCAGATTAAATACAACCTTACTTATGTATTTATTTCTCATGACTTGTCTGTTGTTGAAATGATTTCAGATAGAATTGCTGTTATGTACCTTGGCTTTGTTGTAGAAACAGCTCCAAAAGAACTTCTCTACAAAAATCCATTACATCCATACACAGAAGCTCTTCTTTCTGCTGTTCCAATTCCAGACCCAAGTTATCACAAAGACAGAATTATTCTTGAAGGTGATATTCCAAGCACAATCAATCTTCCAAAAGGTTGTCCATTTGCAGCTAGATGTTCTAAATGCAAACCAGAATGTTTGGAAACTAGACCAGAAACAAAAGAAGTGGAACCAGGTCACTTTGTTTCTTGCCATCTTTACTAATATTTAATTGATAATTAAATTATAGAGGTGGTAAACTATGGTTACTTGGAAAAATGAAGATTTTCTCTCAGCACAAATTAAATTTGTGTGGGAAAATGAAGAAGCATATAAACAAGCAGGTTTATCCGAAGAAAACTCCCACCTTTTTGGTGGTGAGTTTTCTCAATTATTTCATACAGTTAAAGATAATCAATTCATGATTTTTGCTGGTATGGGTAAAGCGGAAAAACTTGATGGTAGAAAATTTAAAAACATTGTTGCAAAGTCATCAAGAACACTTACATCTTTCAATATAAAAGAATTTTCTATAGATATTTCTGCATTGACAGATGTCTATAAAGAAAAAGCTTATTTTGATGTTGTTGCAGGTGTAGAACTTGGTTTATATACATATAAAGGTGTACATCAAGAAAACGAAGAAAAAGATTATACAGTTTATGTTGTTGATAGTAATTTCAGCAAAGAACAATCATCAGAACTTATTAGAAAAGCAAAAAATATTACTGATGGTATGATTTTGACACGTGATTGGATTAACACACCTGGCAATATGTTAACACCAGAGATTTTTGCAAATGATTTGAATAATAAACTTACACAGGCAGGCTGTGAAGTTACTGTATATAATGAAAGACAGCTTGCAGAAATGGGTGCAGGTGCACTTTTGGCAGTTGGTGAAAGTAGTGACCATAAACCAAGACTTGTTGTTATGAAATATATGGGTAACCCTAATAGCGATAAAGTTTATGGTTATGTTGGTAAAGGTGTAACAGTTGATACAGGTGGATACTCACTTAAAAATTCAGCTGGTCTTATGTATACAAAAGGTGACATGGGTGGTGCAGCAGCAGTTGCTGGTGCAATATATGCAATTGCAAAAAATAACCTTAAAGTTAATGTTGTTGCAGTTGTTCCAACATGTGAAAACCGTTTATCAAACCAAAGTAGAATTCCTGGCGACGTAATCAAATCAATGAATGGTAAAACAATTGAAATTTTGAATACAGATGCTGAAGGAAGACTTATTTTGGCTGATGCACTTACATATGCAGTAAGACAAGAAAAAGTTACACACATTGTTGATGTTGCTACACTTACAGGCGCTGTTGTTGGTGCATTGGGTACAGTTGCTGCTGGTTGTATGACAAATGATGAAGAATATCTTTCAGAGTTTTATGCAGCAGCAAAAGAAGCAGGCGAAAGATATTGGCAGTTGCCATTATTTGAAGAATATGAAGAAGCTCTCAAGAGCAAAGTTGCAGATATCAAAAACACAGGAAATGGCAATGCAGGCACAATTGCAGCAGCACTTTTCTTAAGAGAATTTGTTGAAGAAACACCATGGATTCATCTTGATATCGCAGGAACTAGCCAAACTGAAGCACCTAGCAATGATTATCACTGCTTTGGTGGTACTGGTTTTGCTACACCATCACTTTATTTCTTAGCAGAAGCTCATCAAGATATATAAGGAGAAATATATCAATGAATAAACCATTAATTGAAGCATGCGTTGACTCTTACGCATCATGTATAAATGCTGCAAAAGCTGGCGCAGATAGATTAGAACTTTGTTCACATCTTGTTATAGGTGGTACAACACCTTCACCAATCGTTTTTAAACAGGTTCAAAGAGAAACTGATGTAAAAATCAATGTTTTAATTCGTCCACGTTTTGGTGACTTCCTTTACACAGAAGATGAAATGGAACTTATGTGTGAAGAAATTAAAATATTCAGAGATTTGGGTGCAAACGGAGTTGTTATTGGTGCACTTACTCCAGAAGGAGATCTCGACATTGAAAAAATGAAGAGAATGATGGCATGTGCTGGTGATATGGACGTTACACTTCACCGTGCATTTGACATGACACGTGACCCACTTAAAACTTTAGAACAAGCAATTGAATTAGGTTGCAAAACAATTCTCACATCTGGACAACAGAGCGATGTTGTTGCAGGTAAAGAATTACTTAAAGAAGTTTATGAAAAAGCTGCAGGCAGAATTGATATTATGGCTGGCTGTGGTGTTAAAAAATGGAATATTCAAGAAATCCATGACTACACAGGCATCAAAGTATTCCACACAACAGGTAGAAAAGGTGCTCTTGATAGTGGCATGATTTATAGAAAGAAAGAAGTTGCAATGGGATTGCCATCACTTTCTGAATACGAAATCTGGCAGACAGATGAAAATGAATTCAGAGAATGTGCAGAAATTGTTCACTCTTTTGAATAATAAATATATTTCATAAGTACTTAATGGTCAGTGAAACTACTGGTTTCTGACAAGTAGATATTTAAAAGACAAGTTCACTGAAAAAGCGAGCTTGTCTTTTTTAATAAAATAATAAAGAAATTTATACTGTTATATTAACAGGAAGGGTAAAAGTATGATTTTTTCAGAAAAAATTGTAAAATCAGCACAAGATAAATTTGATGCGTTGCTTGATAAAGCAGGTGAAGTTAAAAAGCAAGAAATACTTACTGCAATTGCAAACGCAGAAAAAACAGAAAATGAAGATGTTATTTTTGCTGTAAAATGGCTTTATGCGTATAGTCCGTTAAGCGACATGGCAAATTATCCATTTGAATTGTTTTTGTCAACAGCTCAACATGGAGTATTCCTGAGAGAAAACTCTCCATTTGCAAAAGATATTCCTGAAGATATATTCCTTAATTATGTTTTACATATAAGAATTAACGAAGAAGAACTTTGTGATTGTCGTAAATTATTCTATAATATTCTTGCAGACAGAGTTAATAACTTATCTATGCACGATGCTATTATTGAAACAAACTACTGGAATGCAGAAAATGTTATGTATCAGCTTACAGACAGCCGTACAATTTCTGCTCTTGGAGCATATTACTCAGCATATGGTCGTTGTGGCGAAGAATCTAATTTTGGTGTAAATGTTTATCGTGCTTTAGGTATTCCTGCAAGACAAATTTATACACCAAGATGGGCTCACTGTGATGACAACCACGCATGGGTTGAAGTATATTGTGACGGAAAATGGCACTTCCTTGGTGCTTGTGAACCAGAAGAAGTTCTCAATAAAGGTTGGTTTACAAACGCATCAAGCCGTGCAATGCTTATACATAGCCGTTGTTTTGGCGATATTTCTGGTGAAGAAATTATCTCAAAAGTTGGTATGACAGCATTTCTTAATAACTTAAAATTATATGCTGTTACAAAGAAAATTACTGTTGTTGTTAAAGATACACAAGGTAATCTTGTAAAAGATGCACAGGTTAGCTTTGGTATTCTTAACTACTCCAACATATTTAACAGTGCAATTCTTCTTACAGATGAAAATGGACAAGCAAGCCTTACTTGTGGTCTCGGTAGCTTGAATATTCATGTTAAAAAAGGTGATATCTATTGTGAAAAAATGATTTTCACACCAGATGTTGATACAGTTGAAATTGTTTTGAAAAATGATACAATTGAAAATGATGTTTGGGAAAATTTTGTTGCTATTGCACCAAAAGACCAGATTGTAAACGGTGTAAAACCAACAGAAGAACAAAAAGAAATTTGTCAAAAGAAAACAGATGCAGCAAATGCAAAAAGAGAACAACGTGTTGCAGATATGTTCTGTGAAGAAAAAGCAAGAGCAGTTGTTGAAAAATATGGTTACTCTGAAGAAATATATAACGTTCTTTTTGAAAGTAGAAGTAATTTGAATAATTTGATTGAATTCTTGTCTGATGAAGCATTTTCATCAGTAGAAAAAGAAAAAATTATTCTTACATTGTCTAAAAAAGATAGAAGAGATGTTGATACAGATGTTCTCAGAGAAGCTCTTACACTTACAAGAGAATATAAATGTGATGATGAAGATATGTTCTATAAATATATTGTTTGTCCACGTGCATTCCTTGAACCACTTTCAAAATATAGACAGTTTATTCTCGATTTCTTCACAGAAGAAGAAAAATCAGAATTCCGTGCAAATCCAAAATCTGTATGGGAATATATCAACAACAACATTGGTTTTAACTCAGATATTGAATATGGTCAAATTGTTACACTTCCAATTGGTGCACTTACAGTTAAAAATGCAAGCTTGCGCTCAAAGAGAATTTTATTTGTTGCAATTTGCCGTACTTTAGGTATTGCATCAAGAATGAACCCACTTAATGAACTTGCAGAATACTTAGAAAATGGTAAATTTGTTGCTGTTGAAGTATTGGAAAAAGGTAACTGCACAATCGTATTTGAAAAAGAAACAGAAGAAACATGGCAATACTATCCAGATTTCTCTATTGGTTTACTTGTAAATGGTGAGTATCAAACATTAGAACTTTCTGAGGAAAACTGGAATGGTAATGAGCTCACAATTTCTGTTACATCTGGTCAGTATCGTGTAATTACAGACAATCGTTTGCCAAATGGTAACCTTTTTGCAAGCAAATATCATTTTGAAATTAAAGATGGAGAAACAAAACATCTTAAACTCCAAAAATATCAAGCAAACCTTTCTGAAATGCTTGATAACTTTGACCTTGATGAATTTAAGCTTTATGATGAAAATGGTAATGTAGTTCTCGGTAGCGAAGTTACAAAAAATAAAGCAGTTCTTATGTGGCTTGAAGAAGGCAGAGAGCCAACAGAACATCTTCTTAATGAAATGCTTGACCAAACAGAAGACTTTAAAGAAACATCTGCTGATATAATATTTATTGTTAAAGATAAATCTGCATTGGAAAATGCAAAAGTTAAGTTGGTTCTTGATACATTCCCAAGAATTAAAGTTTACTACGATAGCTTTGTTCCAAATGTGGAAACTATTGCAAGAAGAATGTATGTTGACCCAGATAAATTACCACTTGTTATTGTTACAACAAAAGAGCTTAATGCAGTTTATGCTTGCAGCGGTTATAATGTTGGTAGTGGTGATATGATTATCAAAATTTGCAATAACTTTTAATATTAAAAGAGCCTGAAAAATTCAGGCTCTTTTTTTGCTTAAAATTATTGGTTTAATATTATATTTAATAAAATATAATATTAAAAATAAATTATGAAATATAAAATATTTATGAAAAAGTAATATTTTGTGTGTGATTTAATATTATTTAAGCTTATTAAATTTCTCGTTTCGACCAAATACAAAATATATTAAAACAGCACTTAAAAGATATAAGACAACAGTTATATAATATGGCATATTATAACTTATAGCCATCATGATGACACCGCCAACTTGTGTGCCTAAAGCTCTGAAAAGGTTATCTGTTAGAGAGAATATACTGCTCATAATTGTTCTGTCTTTTTCTTCCACAAGGTCCATTGCCATACTGCTTAAAACCGGGTTTGCCATATTCATAAGAGTATTTCTGAAAAAGAAGCTTATCGCCATCATAAAAGCTCCTTGTGGAAATGAGATTGAAATAAGAAATGGAATGGATAAAAGCTGACATAATAAAACAAATTTAACACGTCCTAATTTTTTGCTTAAAATAGGAATAAGAAGTCCTCCAATAACAGTGCCAAACTGTGCAAATGCCATTATAGAGCCAACAACACTATCAGATACATTAAGGCTATGTTTTATGTAAACACTGAAAAATGGGACAATTAAGCCGGCTCCAAGACCTATAAAAGCAGTTTTTACCATATATAATATGCTATCACGATTTAAAACACGTACATAATCTTTAAGGTGATTTCCAGAACTATTTTTATTTTCATCATCATTATCAAAATTTATTTTTGATATAGCAAATAAAGAGGTTGCAAAAATGCAAAAACCCAGGTTCAATACCATTTTGCTACCAAAAACTTCGCCACCATAAATAGAAAACGTATCAGATAGTTTGCCAAACAAAAAGCTACCTGCAAACATGGCAATGTTATTTAACACAAATGAGGCAGAGAAAATACCAACAACTGTATCATCATCACTATATTTTTTATAAAATGGTGCTTGGATAACAACAAATACAGCCTGTGCAACACCAAATAAGAAAGATGTAGCCTGCATAATTGGAATATATGTTATATTTACAAAACAAAATCCAGAAAATATCATTGATAAAAAGGCGATGAACAATGATTTTTTTGTACCGAGTGTTTGAACTAACATAATTGCAAAAAATGCACCAATTGAGTTTCCAAGAATTCTTACGGAAAGTAAGTTTCCGATTATAACTTCTGAAAAACCTATATTTTTATAATATATACCAAGCATAACACTTAGCACAGACATAATAATCCCGTTCATAAAAATGCATGACATGAACCACTGGACATTTTTATTTGCATTACTTATTATGCCTATAAAGTCTTTTAGTATTCGCATGATATTTTGCTCCTTTAAAATTTAATTAAAAATATACAGCATAAAATCTCCTGGATATAAATCCAAGAGATTTCAAGTTTAATTATATGTAATTTAAGTCTCCGATTAAGTTTGTAATAAACATATCTGATGCAATTATAGCACTGCCAGTTGCAGCAACATTGTTTACATCTTTTGTTATCATAACATTTATATGGTTGTTTTTACTTTGTATAAAATCAGATATACAATCTTTAAGTATGGGCTCCATAGTTTCCACAACATGACCACTTGCCATAATAGAAACCGGATTATAACAACCTTCAAGAATATTAAGAGCAAGGGTAAAAGAATATTTGAAATGAGAAATTATATCTTTAGCCCAATTTTTATTTTGATAATAAGCATTTAAAATATCTACCAGACAATTAATAGAACTGTCATATTGTTTTGCAGTTTGAATAAGGAATTTATCTGACAATCTTGTCTGAATACAACCTTTGTTACCACAGTCACATAGTATGCCGTTAGGCTCCAGAGTAATATGCCCGATTTCACCAGCACCATTATCAAACCCACGAACAAGTTTTCCTTGACTTAAAGCCGCAGAGCTAACACCGTTACTTATTATAAGCATGGCACAATCAATATTATTTGGAATTTTATGGATATGCTTTTCTCCGATAACTCTTGCTTTGGCATCATTTTCAACAACAACAGGTTTTTTGAATAATGGTTGTAATAATTTTGCTATATCTTGATTTTTCCACTGGAGCTGAGTTGAAAAAGATATAATATTTGTTCTGTTATCTACAATACCAGGGATACTCACACCAATTCCAATAATTTTTTCATAAGGAATATTATAATCCGACAAAAGTTGTATAGATTCCTGATAAATAATATTAGCAAGTTCATCAAGAGAATGATTACATATATCGTATTTTTTTGAACTTGAAGCAACATAATCTTTGTGAAAATCAATAATCACAAATCTTAAAAGCTGACTTTTTATTTCTATGCCAATAGAGTAAGCACTGTTTTTTACAGTATTGAGCATAATTGCGTGCCTACCAATACCTTTTGAAAATGTATCAGTTTCAATAATAAAACCTTTTGATATTAATAGAGAAGCAATTCTAGTAATACTCGTTGGGCTCATATTTGTTTTTTTAGCAAGCTCAATTCTTGGTGCGGGCTTGTTTTCCAAAAGAGCATCTAAAAATAGTTTGATATTATTTTGTTTTATGATTTCTTGGTCTTTTTTCAAAACTAACTCCTGTATATGAAATTTTTAACGATAAATTAAATATAAGTTTAATTATAGATTAGACTAGATTTTATTACAATGATAAAATGTATATATATTAATTTTTGTGAAAATAGTCATAAATTCGATAAAAAATTTGTACATAAATTTTTAAAGAATACTTTTTTTCATGTTGACAAAATATTTATTTTGTGTGATATTTAATAACAATGAAAATCGAAATAAATAAGTGAGGACTTAATATGAAACGTGTATTAGTTGCAGCAATGCATCATGAATCAAACTCATTTAACCCAATTGTTGCAAATGAAAATGACTTTAAAGTTATTAGAGGCAAAGAATTTTTTGATAACATAAGGGAAAATGACTCTCTTTCTGGTGTTGTAAAAACACTTATGGACGCAGGATATGAAGTTGTTCCAGCAGTATCTGCAAGAGCAGTGCCAAACGGAGAAGTTGATTATGATTTCTATCAAAGAATAAAGACAGAAATCATAAATATTGCAAAAGAAGAAAATGCAAAAAAGCCTTTGGATGCAATAACTCTTTCTTTGCACGGTTCAATGAGAATTAAAAAACAGGGGGAAGCAGAAGGCTATTTGCTTGAAGAACTGAGAGCGATTTTCCCAAATATTCCAATTTTTTCATCTCTTGATATGCACACAACAATGACAAGTCGTATGCATGATAACTGTGACGGTTTTGTTGGATATAAATGCGCACCACACACAGATTGTTTTGAAACAGGTGAACATGCAGCAAGAATGACAATCGCTGCATTGGAAAAGGGAATTAAAGCAAAATCTGCATGGGTAAGAGTGCCAATTATAATTGCAGGTGAGCAGTCTTCAACAACTGTTGAACCTATGATTACACTTATAAATGAACTTAGAGAAACAGAAAAGAAACCTGGTATTTTAGCAACTTCTTATCTTATGGGATTTCCATGGGCAGACAATGAAGACAGTTCTGTTGCTGTTTATGTTGTTGCACAGACACAAGAACAAGCAGATGAAGAAGCTGTTCGTCTTGCAGAATTTATCTGGTCAAAAAGACATGATTTCTGTTTCCAGACAGAAACATATAGTGAAGAAGAGACTCTTAATATTGCTTTTGAGGCTGTTAAAAATGGTCAAACACCAGTATATATTTCAGACTCAGGAGATAACCCAACAGCTGGCTCATCTTCAGACTGTACAGCTTTCTTAAAAAGAATAATGGACGACCCACGCACAAAAGAACTTAACACACCGGTTCTTTATGGTGGTATTTATGACCCAGAAGCTACAAAACAGTGTGAAGGAAAAGTAGGACAAGAAATTACACTTACATTCGGTGCAAAATTTGATACAAAAACAACTTCTCCAATAACAGCAACAGGTGTTGTTAAAAACTATATCAAAGATTGGTCATTGGATGGAGGACTTATGAAGAGTGATGTTGCATTATTTAATGTAAATGGTGTTGACCTCATACTTGGTGAAAAACACATAGGATATGCTTCCTCTCACGTATTTATGGATTTGGGCGGAGACCCATCAGAAAGAGATATTGTTGTTTGCAAAGTTGGTTATCTTGGAGACCATCATGAACAGTTTGCAAAACGTGCAATAATGGCTCTTACAAAAGGTAGCACAAACGAAGACCTTAAAACTTTAGATTATAAATTAGTTCCACGACCATTGTTTCCGCTTGATGATGATTTTGAATTTGATGCTAAGTCTAATCTAAAATAATCGTATTTAATTAAGTGAAAAAATACCTTCCTATAAGGAGGGTATTTTTGTGCGTTATATAATATATAAAATAGCAAATAAATATATTTAGAATAATATTTATAAAATAGATGACAAAATAAATTTTTTTGTTTAAAATAAGGGAAAAGTAATAATTATAAAACTGGAGAGACTTAGGAAGGCTTATCATGAATAAAACAGGTAAAATAACAGCTCAAGATATAATGATTATCACAGGAGCAATAAGTGTAATGGCGATGTTGACTTATTTTTTCAATATTCCAAATAACTTTTGTTTTGGTGGTATAAGTGGCTTTGCAATTGCTATAAGTGGTGCAACAGGGTTTGGCTCACCAGCAACTTTGGCGGCTATTATAAACATTGTACTTTTATTTTTAGGATTTATATTTTTAGGAAAATCATTTGGGATAAAATCAACATATGCAAGTTTGCTTTTATCTTTTGAACTTGCAATGCTTGAAAAATTTATCCCAAGATTCGGCACACTTACAAATGAGCCTCTTATAGAGCTTATTTTTAGTGTTATACTCAATGGATTTGTTTCAGCAAGTTTGTTTAATATAGGTGCTTCATCTGGTGGTTCAGATATTATTGCAATGATAATAAAAAAATATACAGCACTAAACAATATAGGTAAAGCATTGCTTGCATGTGACTCAATTGTTATTATTTCATGTTATTTTATTTTTGGTATTCAATCAGGTATGTTCTCAACAATGGGGCTTGCTGTTAAATCATTTATGATTGATGGCGTTTTGGAAAGATTTAATCTTTGCAAATACTTTACAATTATAACAACAAAGCCAGCGGAAATATGTGATTATATAACTAAAAATTTGGGCCGTGGAGCAACAGAAATGGATGCAAAAGGATATTTCACTAATGAAGATAAAACTGTTATATTTACTGTTTTAAATCGTCGTCAAGCAGTTATGTTGCAACACGTTGTAAAAGAAATAGACCCTCATTCATTTGTTATGATTACAAATACAAGCGAAGTTATGGGTAAAGGATTTAGAGATATTTTATAATACAATAATTATGATAAAGGAGTAGAAATATTTGAATATTCTGCTCCTTTATTCTCATATTTAAATGTTATAAGGCGTAAAAAATATATGAAAAAATTTTTTAAAAAATATTAAAAATTTTTTAAAAAAAGTGTTGACAAGTATATGTGTGTTATGGTATTATATCACTTGTAACTGATACGGAGAGGTGTCCGAGTGGTTTAAGGAGCTAGTCTTGAAAACTAGTGATTCGCAAGAACCGTGGGTTCGAATCCCACCCTCTCCGCCATATCATTACTATGAATTGAATTAAAGAATTGTTATATATTCGCACAGTTTGGAGAATTACTCAAGCCGGTCGAAGAGGCGCCCCTGCTAAGGGCGTAGGGTGGGTAACTGCCGCGAGGGTTCGAATCCCTCATTCTCCGCCAGGAAAAAAGCATCTGCTATCGCAGATGCTTTTTTCGCATATAAGGTTTTTAAAATAGTATATTATAAAACATATTACAATTTAAATTATAAGTAGGTATAGCATGAATAATTATAACTTTATTGTTGAAAAAATAATTGAATTTGGTGCAAGTGGTGTAAATGTTATCTATGTCAACGATATAGAATTTAACCCAGAATTACGCCAACTATGTATGGATAATATTTGTAGAAACTATGGGTTAAATTATACTTGTCCACCATACGTTGGAACACCACAAGAACTTATTCAAAAAGTTAAAGAATATAAAGTAGCTATAGTTATTCATAATACTGAAGTTATAAATGGTTTTAAAGACAAAGATGGCGTAGGTAAGGCAGAAGATAAGATAAATAAAATACTTATAAATGTTAATAACTTTATATACAATAAAAACTTAGAATATATGATTATCGGTGCTACATCTTGCAAAAGATGTAATCCTTGCAAAATAATGACTAAAGAAGAATGTCCACATAAAGAAGAAGCTTTTGTATCTCTGTCAGCTTTTTGTATTGATGTAAAAAAACTTGCAGATAAATGTAATATTTTATTTAATTGGGATGGAAAAACAGTAACCAACATAGGAATTTTACTTTTAAAATAATATAAAATTATTAAATATAATATACTATTTGTTATAATAATCTTTTAAATTACAAGAAAAGAGATAAAAATATACAAAATATTGCTTATATTTATCTAAATAATAGAAATAATATATATATTAGTTTCAAAGGAGATAAATATGAAAAAGCAAACGATGAAAAAAGCTACGGCTGGAGTAGTAAGTGGATTTTTAAATGGTCTGTTTGGCTCTGGTGGTGGGGTTGTTGCAGTTATGTTTTTGCGAAATATTTTAAACGATGAGAAAAAAGCCCATGCCACAGCTACCCTTATGATATTGATGATGAGTGTTGTAAGTTTTGTGTTTTATGCTTTTTATGGGCATATTGATTGGTCAACGGGGTTTAGACTTGTGCCAGGTGGTATTGTGGGAGCGATTATTGGTACATTCTTGCTTAAAAATATAAAAAATACAAAACTTAAAAAATTATTTGGTTTTGTACTTGCTATTTCAGGGGTGGTGATGTTGTTCTCATGAGTTTAATCATTGCTTCAATTATAGGCTTTGCCTCAGGAATACTTGCATCAATGGGTTTTGGTGGAGGATTTATTCTTGTTGTGTATTTTGCAATATTTACAGA